>JALYMS010000236.1 GCA_030773535.1 Actinomycetota bacterium
CAACTCTTGCTCGCTAGGCGGGCTTCCTTCACGGTGATCAATGTTGATCGGAACGATCTTGGCGGTGTTGGCAGGGAACTTCTCCAGATGCCCTACGACGGCCTGGCGGAGGCTCTCGGCGTCAACCTGCTCCTCGAAGACAACCGTCGGAGTGAAAGTTCCCGGTAGGAAGACCTCCAGGTTGTTGGCCAGAGTCGTCTTCCCGGTCCCGGACGGCGCATGCAGGGGGATGAATGCCCCCTCGTGTCGCGACCGAACTCCCATGGCGGCGTCCTCAAGGAGGTCGTGCGTCTTCTGCTCCGGGGCCACTAGGACGGCCGCGAGTTGTGGCCCAAGTCGATCGGCCAATGCCTCGTAGCGGGCTGGGAAAACCAGTTGCTTGAGGACGTGCTCGTTCGCGGCGTCGATCGCCATCTATCACTCCCCGTTCGCAGGCGCCGTCCACGCTAGCCGTGACGTCCGACGGTTTCAGTGAGCACACGAACCGGGGCTGCGGCGCGGGTGCTGTCACCAAGTAATTCGGCGCGTGCCTGGCGGGGCTCAGGGGGAGCTAGAGCCTCGACTCCGAGGGGCTGCGTGCGAGACGGTAGCCCGCGTCGACCATGCACCCCGGGTATCAGTCTGCCCCTAAGGGGCTGTCACCTGCGGAACACGTGCCCTAACGTGATGACCGCGCCGGCGGTCATCCACTGGGTGTCGCCGTTGCTGATCGTGCCGCCGCCGCCGTAGGAGTCGGCGTGCTCGAAGGTCCCGTCGAGGATGTAGGTGACGGTCTCGAAGCCGCGGTGCGGGTGCCACGACGTGCCCTTGGGCTCGCCCGGCGCGTACTCGACCTCGCCCATCTGGTCCATGTGGAGGAACGGGTCGAGGTCTCGGAGGTCCACGCCGGCGAACGCCCGACGGACCGGGAATCCTTCGCCCTCGAAGCCCGACGGCGCGGTGGTGACCGAGCGGACCCGGCGACGCACCGTGCGCGGAGCGGGCACTGGAACGCGCGGAAGGGTGGTGGTGTCCTCGACGGTCACGGCAGGCATGCCGGCTCCTTGGTTGAGTTCTCAACTATGCTGTCCGTAACGCGGCCGTGGACCGCTGTCTTCCCCTCCGCGCCCCGCCCCGAGTTGATCATCGTCCGCGTGCTGCTCGACACGCCGCGGACCGGCGCGTTCTGGAGCCAGCGGACGATGATCAACTCGTCGGGGGGCCGGAGAGCCAGGGCCGCACCGTGACCGTGGCGGTCGCCCGCCTGGCCTGAGGCTCGCACCCGTGGCGATTCAGACTGAAGGCGCGACGTCGAGTGCACTTATCGCGGCGGGGATACTGGGGGCGATGAGCACACCGCTGAACCTGGTCAACCTCGAGCGGGTGCACAAGGCGCACGGCACGACCGTGATCCTCGACGACGTCTCCCTCGGTGTCGCCGCCGGCGAGCGGATCGGTGTCGTCGGCCGCAACGGTGGCGGCAAGAGCACCCTGCTCTCCCTGCTGACCGGCGCCGACGAGCCCGACTCCGGACGGGTCACGCTGCGCGGAGACCTGGCCATGGGTGTCCTCGACCAATCGGGTACCCTGCCACCGGGGACGACGGTGCGCGACGTGGTCCTCCCGTCGTCGATGTTCGCCGCCGAACACGAGTGGGCCGGCGACCCCGCTGTGCGGTCGGTGCTCACCGGCCTGGAGCTCGACCGGCTCGGACTCGACGCCCCCGTCGAACCCATGTCCGGCGGTGAACGCCGTCGCGTGGCCCTCGCCGCCCAGCTGATCCGGCCGCTGGACCTCCTCGTCCTCGACGAGCCCACCAACCACCTCGACGTCGAGGGCGTCGCCTGGCTGGCGGAGTACGTCCGGCAGCGGGCCGGCGGGCTGGTCGTCGTCACCCACGACCGGTGGTTCCTCGACGAGGTCTGCACCACCACGTGGGAGGTCGCCGGCGGCGACGTGCACGCCTACGACGGCGGCTACTCGGCGTACACCCTGGCCCGGGCGGAGCGGGCGCGGATCTCGTCGGTGACCGAGGAGCGCCGGATGAACCTGGTCCGCAAGGAACTCGCCTGGCTGCGCCGCGGCCCGCCTGCGCGGACCAGCAAGCCGAAGTTCCGCATCGAGGCGGCACAGGCGCTGATCGCCGACGAGCCCCCGCCCCGCGACGCCATGGCGCTCAAGGGCTTCGCCGCCCGCCGGCTCGGCAAGAGCGTCTACGACGTCGAGGACGTCGACTACGCGGTGCAGACGGAGGACGGCCCGCGCACGCTGTTCAAGGACCTCACCTGGAACGTCGGCCCCGGCGACCGGATCGGCATCGTGGGGGTCAACGGCGCCGGGAAGACCTCGCTGCTCAAGCTGCTGGTGGGGGAGACGAAGCCGGACACCGGGAAGGTCGTTGTGGGCCAGACCGTCGCGCCGGCCTACCTGTCCCAGCACGTCACGGAACTGCCGCCGCGCGCCCGGGTGCTGGAGGCGGTGCAGGACGTCGCCCGCATCGCCCGGATCGGCAACCAGGAGATCTCGGCGTCGACGCTGGCCGAGCGCTTCGGCTTCGCGGCCAACCGGCAGTGGACGCCGGTCGGCGACCTCTCCGGTGGTGAGCGGCGGCGGCTGCAGCTGCTGAGGCTGCTGATGGCTGAACCCAACGTGCTGGTACTGGACGAGCCCACCAACGACCTCGACATCGACACGCTCACCGCGCTGGAGGACCTGCTCGATGGCTTCCCCGGCACCGTGCTCGTCGTCAGCCACGACCGGTACTTCGTCGACCGGGTGTGCGACAAGGTCGTCGCGCTGCTCGGCGACGGCACGCTGGCCGAGCTGCCCGGCGGTGTGGACGAGTACCTGCGCCGTCGGGCGGCCGGCGGGGCGCCACTGACCACCGCGGCCGGCGCGGAGGTGCGTGCTGTGGGCGCTCCCTCGACCGGGACGACGGCAGTCTCCGCCGCGGATGCGCGCGCGGCGAAGAAGGAGGCCAGCCGGCTGGAGCGGCGGATGCTCAAGCTCGACGCTGACGAGAAGAAGTTGCACGAGCAGCTGGCCGCGGCCGCCGCCGATTACGGCCGGGCCGCTGAGCTCGACGCCCAGCTCAAGGCGGTGCACGCGGATAAGGTGCAGGTCGAGGACGAGTGGTTGGCCGCGACGGAGCTCGCCGAGGGCTGACCGGCAGCATCGCGCGGATGCCTCGGTCGGCCCGGAGCCGCGCCTCTCCGGCCGCCGGTAGCCTGGAGTTCCCGCCGCCGGTCGATCCCCGGACGTCAGTGGTCGTCCCCGAGCCCGCCCTGACTCCCGGAGACCGATGACCGCGCTGCTGCTGCTGCATCTGATCGGGGCCCTCGCCGCTCCGGTGCTGGTGCGGTGGTGGGGGCGGCAGGCCTTCCTCGCGCTCGCCCTGGTGCCGGCCTCGGCGTTCGCCTGGCTGCTCGTGCAGCTCGGGGTCGTCCTAGACGGCGGAACCGTCGCGGAGACCGTCCCGTGGATCCCGGCCCTCGAGCTCGACGTCGCCCTGCGCCTCGACGCGCTCGCCCTCCTCTTCGCCGCGCTGGTCACCGGCGTCGGTGCCCTCGTCTGCCTCTACTGCGCGCGCTACTTCGCGGCCGGGGACGACGGCCTGGGCCGGTTCGCCGGCTGCCTGGTCGCGTTCGCCGGATCGATGCTCGGCCTGGTCCTGGCCGACGACCTGCTCCTCCTGTACGTCTTCTGGGAACTCACCACCGTCTTCTCCTTCCTGCTCATCGGCGGTTCGGGGGAGCGGCTCCCGGCCCGCCGGGCGGCCGGCCAGGCGTTGGTGGTCACCACGGCCGGCGGGCTGGCGATGCTGGTCGGGCTGCTCCTCATCGGGCAGGCCAGCGGCTCCTACCTGGCCTCGGAGGTGGTCGCGGAGCCCGGCAGCGGCACGGCGATGGTCACCGGCACCCTCCTGGTGCTGGCGGGCGCGATCACCAAGTCGGCTCTGGTGCCGTTCCACTTCTGGTTGCCCGCCGCCATGGAGGCGCCGACCCCGGTCAGCGCGTACCTGCACGCCGCGGCGATGGTGAAGGCGGGCATCTACCTCGTCGCCCGGCTGGCGCCCGGGTTCGCCGACTCCCCGGGATGGCGGCCGGTCCTGCTCGGGCTGGGCCTGGCCACGATGCTCGTCGGCGGCTACCGCGCCCTGCGGCAGACCGACCTGAAGCTGCTGCTGGCCTTCGGGACGGTGAGCCAGCTCGGCTTCCTCGTCGTCCTGGTCGGCGCGGGCAGCCGCGAGCTCGCCGCCGCGGGCCTGGCGATGACGCTCGCCCACGCGCTGTTCAAGTCCGCTCTGTTCCTGACCGTAGGCGTCGTCGACCACGCGACCGGCACCCGGAACCTGCGCCAGCTCTCCGGCCTCGGCCGACGGCTACCGGTCCTCGGGGTCATCGGCGCCCTGGCGGCCGCCTCGATGGCCGGGCTGCCGCCGCTGCTCGGTTTCGTGGGGAAGGAAGCCGCCTTCGCCGCGCTGCAGGACGGCGGCCTGCCCGGCCGGGGCACGGCCGCCGTGGTCCTGACCGGCCTCGTCGTCGGTTCGGCGCTGACCGCTGCGTACAGCGCGCGATTCCTGTGGGGCGCGTTCGCCCGGAAGCCCGGTCTGCCCGATTCCGCCCCCGGCGAGCTGCACCGGCCGGGGCTCCTGTTCCTGGCCGCTCCGGCGGTGCTCGCCCTCGCCGGGCTGGCCGCGGGCCCGGGGAGCCCCCTGCTGGAACCGCTCGTCGCCCGGTACGCCGACACCCTGCCGCTGTTCGCCCCGAAGGCCGAGGCGCTGGGGCTCTGGCACGGGTGGCAGCCGGCCCTGGCGCTGTCGGGGCTGTCCCTGCTCGGCGGGGCGGTCCTGTTCGCCGTCCGGGCGCGGGTGTCGGTGGTCCAGCGGCGCCTCGCGTTCGGTGCGTCGGCGGACGAGGGCTACTGGAACGTGCTCCAGGGCCTGGACCGGCTCGCGGTCCTGGTCACGGGGACGACGCAGCGCGGCTCGCTGCCCGCCTATCTCGCCACCATCCTCGTCGTCGTCCTGGCATTGCCCGGCACGGTGCTCCTCAGCCGTGCGCCCTGGCCCGGGGAGTGGCGGGCGTGGGACAGCCCCGTCCAGGCCCTCGTGGGCGCCGTCGTCCTGATCGCGGCAGGCGCCGCCCTGCGCATCCGGCAGCGGCTCTCGGCGGTGCTCGTCGTGGGCGTCGTCGGCTACGGCGTCGCCGTCGTCTTCGCGCTCCAGGGGGCGCCCGAACTGGCGCTGACCCAGTTCATCGTCGAGACGCTGACCCTCGTCGTCTTCGTGCTCGTGCTGCGCAAGCTGCCGATGGACATCATCGTGCGCTCGCGGCCTCGCGAGAAGGTCGCCCGCGGAGTGCTGGCGGCGGGCGTCGGCGCCTTCATGGGGGCGGTCGGGGCGGTCGCTCTCGCCGCGCGGACGGCTACCCCCGTGTCCGTCGACTACCCCGAGCAGGCCTACGACGTCGGCGGCGGGAAGAACGTCGTCAACGTCGCGCTGGTCGACATCCGCGCCTGGGACACCCTCGGGGAGATCTCTCTCCTGGTCGTGGCGGCCACCGGCGTCGCCAGTCTGGTGTTCCTGCGCGGCCGGACCGGGAGCGTCGACCGCGCGGAGATCTCGGTGCTCGCCAGCCCGGACGCACCGGCCGGTCCCGCGCCCCGCGGCCGCTGGCTCGCCGCCAGCGCCACCCTGGACCCGGAGCGCCGCTCGGTCGTCCTCGAGGTGGTCACCCGGATCCTCTTCCACACGATCCTGGTCTTCTCGCTCTACCTGCTCTTCTCCGGGCACAACGAGCCCGGCGGCGGGTTCGCCGGTGGCCTGGTCGCCGGGCTCGCACTTGTCCTGCGCTACCTCGCCGGTGGCCGCTACGAACTCGGTGAGGCCGCGCCGATCGCTCCCGGCACGGTGCTCGGCAGCGGGCTGCTGATCGCCGGCTGCACCGGTGTGGGCGGTCTCCTGCTCGGGGCCGAGGTGCTGCAGACGGCGATCCTCGAAACGACGCTGCCGGTGCTCGGCGACGTCAAGCTGGTGACGTCCCTGTTCTTCGACGCGGGCGTCTACCTGATCGTCGTCGGGCTCGTGCTGGACGTGCTGCGCAGCCTGGGCGCCGAGCTCGACCGCCAGGAGGACGAGGACGACCCGGTCGAGCTCATCCCGGGGGAGGTCGTCCTCCGATGATCCCCACCGTGGTGCTGCCCGTCATCGTCGGCGGCCTGTACGCCGCCGGCGTCTACCTCCTGCTCGACCGGAGTCTCACCCGCGTCCTGCTGGGCTTCCTGCTGCTGGGCAACGCGACCAACCTGCTGCTCCTGTCGGCCGGTGGGCCCTCGGGAGGAGCGCCGATCCGGGACATCACCGAGTCGGACGAGATGAGCGACCCCCTGCCGCAGGCGCTCATCCTCACCGCGATGGTGATCACCTTCGGGGTGGCCGCGTTCCTCCTGGCGATGATCCACCGGTCCTGGCGGCTGGTCCACGAGGAGGTCGTCGGCACCGACGAGGAGGACCGCCGGGTCGCGGCGGGCACGGCTCCCGACCGCGACGAACTCGACCCCGACGACCTAGCCCCTGACGACCGGCCGGCCGGGCACGCCGACAGCCTGGACGGCGACGGCGTCCCCCTGCAGCCGGTCGCCGATGCCCTTCCCTCGCCCCGCGGGAGGCGCCGGTGACCGGCGTGCTGGCGCCCCTCCCGGTCCTGCTGCCGCTGCTCGGCGCCGCCGCCGCCCTGCTCGTCGGCCGGCACCCGCACGTCCAGCGGGCGCTGAGCCTGGTCGTCCTGACCGCGGTGCTCGTCGTCTCGGTCGTGTTGCTGCTCACCGCCGACGCTGACGGCGCGGTCTCCGTGGCCGTCGGTGGGTGGGCCGTTCCGCTCGGCATCGTGCTGGTGGTCGACCGCCTGAGCGCGCTCATGCTCGTCGTCGCGACGACCGTGGCGCTGGGTGTGCTGGTGTTCGCCGTCGGCCAGGGAACCGCGGACGGCGACGAGGGCACGCCGGTGTCGATCTTCCACCCGACGTTCCTGGTCCTCGTGGCCGGCGTGAGCAACGCGTTCCTCGCCGGCGACCTGTTCAACCTCTACGTCGGCTTCGAGATCCTGTTGATGGCCAGCTACGTGCTGCTCACCCTCGGGGGCACCGGCGCGCGCATCCGGGGCGGCGTCACCTACGTTGTCGTGAGCCTCAGCAGCTCGCTGATCTTCCTGGGGGCGGTCGCGCTGGTCTACGCCGCCACCGGCACGGTCAACCTGGCGCAGCTCGCCGTCCGCCTGGGCGACCTGCCCGCCGGCACCCAGCTCCTCCTGCACTCGCTGCTGCTCATCGCCTTCTGCATCAAGGCGGCGGTCTTCCCGCTGTCGGCCTGGCTGCCCGACAGCTACCGACCGCGCCCGCCCCGGTGACTGCGGTATTCGCCGGCCTGCTCACCAAGGTCGGCATCTACGCGATCATCCGCACCCAGACGCTGCTGTTCCCCGACGGCGCCCTGGACGACGTCCTGATGTGGGCGGCGCTGGCCACGATGCTCATCGGCATCCTGGGTGCGGTGGCACAGACCGACCTGCGCCGCATCCTGTCCTTCACGCTGGTCAGCCACATCGGCTACATGGTCTTCGGCATCTCCCTGGGGACGACGGCAGGGCTGGCGGGCGCGATCTTCTACGTCGCGCACCACATCGCCATCCAGACGACGCTGTTCCTCGTGGCCGGCCTGGTCGAGCGGCAGGGCGGATCGACGGCGGTCGACCGGCTGGGCGGCCTGGCCGCCGGCGCCCCGGTGCTGGCGGTGCTGTACTTCGTCCCCGCGATGAACCTCGCCGGCATCCCGCCGATGTCGGGCTTCATCGGCAAGCTCGGACTGCTGCAGGCCGGCGTGGCAGAGGGCAGCGGCGGGGTCTACGTCCTGGTCGCCGGAGGAGTGCTGACCAGCCTGCTGACGCTCATCGCCGTCGGACGCGTCTGGACCCGCGCCTTCTGGCGTCCGGTCGAGCAGTCCCCGTCCGACGACACGGCAGCGGCCGCGGCCGCGGCTGCCGGCCCCGAGACGGGGGCACGCACGCCGCCCGACCCGGCCCTCACCGGTGCCCGGCGGATCGCCCGGCAGGCAGCCTGGCGCCGGCATGCGGCCGTGGCGACGGCGTCCGGCGGACCGGAGCGCGACGGCTCGGCGCTCGAGACGCGCGGACTCCCGCGGGGGATGGTGGCGGCGACGGCCGCCATGGTCGCACTGACCGTCGGCCTCACCGGGATCGCCGGGCCGCTCTACGGCCTGGCCGAGCGTGCTGCGGCCGACCTGTCCGAAGGCACTCCCTACATCCGGTCGGTGTTCGGGTCGGGAGACGTGCCGTGAGCGGTCCGGACGCGGGGCAGCTACGCCACCAGCTGCCGCTGCTCGTCTGGCTGGTCCTGGTGTGGATCCTGCTCTGGGGCACCTGGTCCTGGGCGAACCTGCTCTCGGGGACGATGGTCGCCCTCGTCGTCACGGTCCTGCTACCACTGCCGGCGGTGGTCGGGGGGCTGCGGGTCCGACCGCTCCGCCTCCTGGGGTTCCTGGCCCATTTCCTCCTAGACCTGACGTCCTCCGGCGCCCAGGTCGCGTGGCAGGCACTGCGGCCGGGGCAGCAGCGACGGAGCGCCATCGTGCGGGTCCAGTTGCGGACCGACTCGGACCTGCTCCTGACCATCATCGCCTCGACGCTGTCGCTGATCCCCGGCTCTCTGGTGCTCGACCTCGACCGGGCGGAGCGGTCGATCGCGCTGCACCTCGTGCATGTGCGGAACTTCGAGCACGTGGAGCGGGAGAAGGCGGGGATCCTGACGACGGAGGACCGGATCGTGCGCGCGTTCGGATCGGCCGAGGAGATCGCTGCCCTCGATGTCAGGTCCGGCGTGGTGCAACCTCCGCCTGCCGGGCGGGAGACGGCGTGAGCGGCATGCACGCGGTCTCGGCCATCGCCTACGCACTGCTCGGCGGAGGAGCGCTGCTGGCGCTGGTCCGGCTGGCGCTCGGGCCGTCGCTGCTGGACCGGGTGGTGGCGATCGACACCCTCCTGGTCTTCATCTCGGCCGGTCTGGCCGTCCACGCCGGTCTGCAGCGCGACCCCACCGTCGTCCCGGTGCTGGTGGTGGTGGCGCTGCTGGCGTTCGTCGGATCGGTATCGATCGCTCGGTACGTGGGCGGGATGCTGATCCGGTCGGCCACCGGCGACGGCCGCGATCTCGGTCTGCCGCCGGCGGCCGAGGAGCTGCCGCGAT
Organism: Actinomycetota bacterium; assembly: GCA_030773535.1. GTDB lineage: Bacteria > Actinomycetota > Actinomycetes > Mycobacteriales > Geodermatophilaceae > Blastococcus_B. The sequence goes on from JALYMS010000236.1 coordinate 9,238, forward strand.
GATCCCCGGCGGAACGAGCGCGGCCGCAGACGTGCTGGCGCTGAGCTGCCTGCTGACCGGCGCCTTCTTCTGCCTGACGGCGGGGCTGGGGCTGGTGCGCTTCCCGGACGTGCTCTCGAGGATGCACGCGGGGACCAAGC
>JALYMS010000237.1 GCA_030773535.1 Actinomycetota bacterium
CGTCGAGCACGAGGTGGCCCTCAAGCGGGCGGCGCACGAGGCCGGCGTCCTGGTCATGGGCCCCGACTGCGGAACGGCGATCGTCTCCGGGGTGGCCCTCGGCTTCGCCAACGTCGTCCGGCCCGGGCCGGTGGGGTTGGTGGCGGCGAGCGGCACCGGCGCTCAGCAGGTCTCCTGCCTGCTCGACATGGCCGGAGTAGGGGTCTCCCACGTACTGGGCGTCGGCGGACGGGATCTCTCCGAGGCCGTCGGCGGACTGGCCACCCTCGACGCGCTCGCGGCCCTCGACGCCGACCCGGCCACCGAGCGGATCCTGCTCATCAGCAAGCCCCCGGCGCCGTCCGTGGCGCAATCCGTCCAGGCGGCCGCTGCCGAACTCTCGGTACCGGTTCGCTCAGCGGCCCTGTCGCCCGAGACGCCCGACCTGACCGCCGCCGTCGAGGGATTGCTGGCCGACATGGGGCTGGACGTCCCGGTCTGGCCGTCGCGTCCGGGGCCTGCGGAGTCCGCGGTCCCGGGCGCGGCTCTCAAGGGCTTCTACTCCGGGGGCACGCTGGCCGACGAGGCGATGCTCCTCGCCGCCCCGGTGGTCGGTGACATCCGGTCGAACACCCCGCTGCGACCGGAGCTCGGGCTCGGGACGAACCTGTCCGCCTCGGGCCACGTGGTCCTCGACTTCGGGGACGACGTGCTCACCGTGGGCCGCGCGCACCCGATGATCGACCCGACCCTGCGGCTGGAGGCCATCGCGGCACTGGCGGCCTCCGACGAACCGGCGGTGCTGCTGCTCGACGTCGTCCTCGGGTACGGGTCCGATCCGGATCCGGCGGATGCGCTGGCCCCCGCGCTGACCGCAGCGCGCGCGAGGCGGCACCTGCCCGTCGTCGTCACACTGATCGGCACGGAGGCCGATCCGCAGGGGTGGTCCCGGCAGGCCGATGCCCTCGCCGGTGCCGGCGCCGCCGTCTTCACGTCCAACTCCGCGGCCACGCGGTACGCCCTCGACCTTCTGGGAGCTCCCCGATGACCCTGGGCGGCCTGCTGTCCGCTCCGCCGGCGATCGTCGCCGCCGGCGTCGACGTCTTCTCCGACGCGCTGCGCGCGCAGGACGCCGAGGTCCACGACGTCGACTGGCGTCCGCCGGGCTTCGGGGACCCGGCCGACCTGGCCGCTCTGGCGCTGGACCGCCGCCGCAACGCCGCCAACCGGGTGGCCGTCGAGCGGATCCTCGCGGCCGGCTCGCACCTGGTCGACGTCCGTCCCGCCCGCGAGGTGATCGGGCTCGCCGACCGGACACTGCTGCACTCCGGTCCGCCGCTGACCTGGGAGACGGCCTCGGGCCCGATGCGTGGTGCGCTCATCGGCGCGTGCCTGTTCGAGGGCTGGGCGTCGGACGTCGAGGAGGCCGAGCGCATCCTGGCCGCCGGCGAGGTCGCCCTCGATCCCTGCCACCACCACCGCACCGTCGGACCGATGGCCGGGGTGACCTCGCCGTCGATGTGGATGTGGTGCCTCTCCGACCCGGTCAACGGCGGGCGGGCGTTCTGCAACCTCAACGAGGGCCTCGGCAAGGTGCTGCGGATGGGCGCCTTCAACGAGGAGGTGCAAACCCGGCTGGCCTGGATGCGCGACGTGCTCGGGCCCGTGCTGGCCCAGGCCGTGCGCAGCCGGTCCGACGACCCGATGGACGTGAAGTCGATCCTCGCCTCGATGCTGCAGATGGGCGACGAGGGCCACAACCGCAACCGGGCGGGCTCGCTGATGGCGCTGCGCGAACTGTCGCCGTCGATCGTGGCCGTCGACGCGCCGTCGTCCGACATCGCCGCGGTGCTGCGGTTCATCGGCGGCAACGAGCACTTCTTCCTCAACCTCGGCATGCCGACGGCGAAGCTCGCCATGGACGCCGCCCGCGACGTCCCCGGCTCGTCGCTGGTCACCGTCATGTCGCGCAACGGCACGGAGTTCGGCATCCAGACGGCGGGCACCGGCGACCGCTGGTTCACCGGGCCCGCGAACACCCCGGTCGGGCTCTTCCTGGGCGACTACGGCCCGGGGGACGCGAACCCCGACATCGGCGACTCCGCCATCATGGAGACCTACGGCGTCGGTGGGTTCTCGATGGCCGCCGCCCCTGCGATCGTCCGTTTCGTGGGCGGCACGGTGCCCGACGCGCTCGCCACGACCGAGCGGATGTACCAGCTCACGCTCGCCGAGAACCCGGCGATGGCCATCCCGATCCTGGGGTTCCGCGGGTCGCCGACCGGGATCGACGTCCTCAAGGTCGCGCGCACCGGCTGGCTGCCGCAGATCAACACGGGCATGGCCGGGCGGGTGGCCGGCACGGGGCAGGTCGGCGCCGGGCTCGTGCAGCCGCCGCAGGAGTGCTTCGAGAAGGCGCTGGAGGCCCTCGCAGAGGAGGCCCGCACCGCCTGAAAGTGGGGAACGCGCTTGCCGCCGACGGTGGCGACCGACAGGCTCCTGAGCATGTGGTCGGTGGAACTTCCGTCGGACGACGGACCGGACGAGGACTTCTACCGGCGTATGTCGGCGCCGGAGAACGAGATCCCGGTCGCCCTCCCGCAGAACCTGCTGCTCGCCCGCACCGACGATGTGGCGGTGGCGCTGCTCGGGCTGCAGGTCCACACGACGGGCGTCTCGTTCACCCTCGTCGTCCGCGTGCGGCCCTCCTCGGAGCGGCTGGCCGGCCGCAGCCTGAACGAGCTGGTCTGGGAGCACGGGCCCGGGGCGGGGCGGCTGCTGATGGGCCTCGAGTTCTCCGACGGGCGACGGGTGAGCACGCTGAGGACGCCCGGCGCCGGGAACGACGTCGTGTTCACCAACGGCGGCGGATCCGGCGGTGAGGCCTCCGTCGAGCAGTCCTGGTGGCTGAACCCGCTGCCGCCGGAGGGTCCGCTCCGCTTCGTCGTGCGGTGCACCGAACTCGGCATCGAGGAGGCGTCCGCCGTGCTGGACGGCGCCGCGATCCGGCGCGCGGCCGCGGACGTCGTGACGCTGTGGCCGTGGGCGCCTCCGCCAGAGCACCGGCACGCCGAGCCACCCTGCCCCCCGGACGTGCCGTCCGACAGCTGGTTCGCCGGGCCGTCCTGACGTCGCGCCCGCAGGCCAGGCGATGGACGTCGTCCGGATCAGCAAGCGGCTGTCCTTCGTGCTCCGCCACCGCCCCGACAGCATCGGCATCGCACTGGACGACGCCGGATGGGTTGACGTCGAGGTGCTGCTGACCGCGCTGGGCGCGCACGGGCCGACGGTGACCCGGGAGCAGCTCGAACACGTCGTCGCCGCCAACGACAAGCGCCGGTTCTCCTTCGACGAGTCGGGGACCCGGATCCGTGCCAGTCAGGGGCACAGCGTCGCGGTCGACCTCGGCTACGCCGCGCAGACACCTCCGCCGGTGCTCTTCCACGGCACGACGGAGGC
>JALYMS010000238.1 GCA_030773535.1 Actinomycetota bacterium
GTCCACCTCGCCTCCACCCTCACCTCCCCCGCCAACGTCCTCACCACCGACGCCATCAACGGCCTGCAGCTCTCGGTCAAGGCCTGCTCCGTGGCCTGGACCCAGGGCGGCACCTCCACCGCACCCACCTACACCTGCAGCGGCACCGAGCGCACCATCATGGCCGGCCCCGCCGTCAGCAACACCCAGCTGACCGACCCCGCCAGCCTCGCCGTCGGCGGCGTGGACCGCCTCGTGTTCACCCTGTCCCTGCCCGCCTCCGCCGACAACACCTTCCAGGGCAAGAGCGCCTCGCTGAACCTGACCTTCACCGGGGTCCAGCGCGCCGGCACCGCCCGCTGATCGCCGGCTGACAAGGCTCCGGAGAATCCGTCATGACCTCCCTCCTGCAGGTCGTCCGCCCGGGGGCAGCGCTGCTGCTGCCCCCGGGATCCGACCTCCTTCTCGCAGCCCGGCTGTGGGCGGGCGACACCCGCCGGTTCGCGGCGCGTGCCCTCCCCTGGGTCGTCCGCGGGATCGTGGGGGTGGCGGTCGTGGCCTTCGCCGGACTGGCCATCGGCCCGCACGTCCTCGGCTACCGGACGATGACCATGCTCACCGCCAGCATGTCGCCGCAGATCGACCCCGGCGACGTGACGGTCGTGACGCCACTGGCCGTCACGGAGGTGACCGAGGGAATGGTGATCGCCTACCACATCCCGATCGGCGACCACCAGCTCGTCACCCACCGCGTCGTCTCGGTGGAGCACGACACCGACGGCAGCGTCACCGTGCAGACCAAGGGCGACGCCAACGAGGCGGTCGACCCCTGGACGGCGACGCTCCAAGGCGACACCGCCTACCAGGTGCGCGCGGTCGTCCCGGAGATCGGGCACGTGATCCACGCGCTCCGCACGCCCGCCGTCTCCACCACCCTCGTCTACGGCGCCCCGGCGCTCGTCGCCGGCTGGCTGATCCTCGCCATCTGGCGTCCCGGAAAGCAGGAGGACCAGTCATGAACGGCATCCGCCGAGGTCTGCTCGTGCTGGGCCTCACCGTCGCGTCCTTCGCCGGCACGGTGGGCTCCACCGCTCACGCCCAGGCCACCTTCGCCGACTCGGGGACCGTGTCGACGAGCATCTCCACCGCCACGGTGGCCGCGCCGACCGACGTCGTCGGCGGCCTCACCTGCGGCCCGTCGTCGGCCACGATGTCCGCCACCTGGACGAAGAGCACGTCGGCCCGGGTCTCCGGCCAGCAGGTCAAGGTGTACTTCAGCGACGGCTTGGTCGAGACCGCCGAGCTGGACGCCTCCGCCACCAGCTGGAGTGCCCCGATCGACCCCTACTACGTGACGGCCTACTCGGTCCGGTACTCGGTGACCGCGAAGACCGACTACGGCTGGTTCACCGAGTCCCCGCTGACGGGATCGTTCCAGTGCTGACCGCCCTGGTCGTCGACGACGAGCCCGAAGGCCGCTGGCGGGTCACCGACCTCCTCACGCTCGGCGGCTGGGACGTCGTGCAGGCCACCGGCACCGAGGAGGCGCTCCACAAGGCGGCCCTGAGGGCTCCCGACCTGATCGTCATCGACGCCTCGCTGACCCGCATGGCGGCCCCCTCGCTCCTCCGCCGGCTTCGCGCAGCCGGCTCCCGGGCTCGCTTCCTGCTGGTCGTGGCGGACTCCTCGGAGGTCCTCCGCGCCGAGGCCGCCGCGGCAGGCGCCCTGGCCTGCCTGCCCAAGCCGGTCGACCCCCGGCTCCTCCTGAGCTTCCTGCGCAGCCGGACCACGGGGCTGGCTGCGCAGGACGACAACCTGGCCGAGCTTGCACTGGCCGACATCCGCGAGGTCGAGGACCTGCACGAGCCCGACATCGACGCCGAACTCGGCAACCGCCTCCAGGAGATCTACGTGAACACGCTGCAGAGCCGCCTGACCGCCATCGCCTCCGGTGCGCGATCCGGGGACCCGGTGGCCCTGGCCTCGGCCGCGCTCACCCTCGCCGGCACCAGCGGCCAGCTCGGGTACCCGGAGGTCGCGGCGATCTGCCAGGCGATCGCCCGGGACGCCCGCCGGGGGGTCCTCGCCCACAACCGGGTCGTCGAGCTCCAGACCCTCGCGCGGGTCTGAGCCGCCCCCATAACGGAGACGACTGCCATGACCGAGAACCTGGACCGCAGCACGTTCGGACAGCTCCCCGCGACCGGGGCGGTCCGCTGCCCCGATCGGCGGGTGCGCAACGCTCTGGTCGTGGACGACTCCGCCGGCGCACGCCGCCGGGTCCGCACGGTGCTCCGGCTCGGTGGGTGGCGGGTCCACGAGGCGACCGACATGATCGACGCCCTCCGGCAGGCAGCCCACCTGGATCTGGACCTCGTCGTCACCGACATGACGTTGCAGGACGGCGACGGCGCCGCCCTGCTACGCCGACTGCGCGCCGACGGTTGCTCCGCCCGCTTCCTCGCGGTCAGCGCCCACGGATCGGCGCAGGTCCGCGCCCGGGCCGCCGCAGCGGGTGCGAGCGGCTGCCTGGCCAAGCCGGTCGATCCACGTCAGCTCGTGGACCACCTCCTGCGCCGCGCCGGCGAGTCAGCCGACACGGCGGCCGACCGAGGGTCGGACAGCGACGACCGCACGCCGCCGCTGCGCGTGGAGGCCGAGCGCCTGGACCAGGACCGTGCCGCCTACGTGAACGCCCTTCCCCACCGGATCAACGCGGTCGTGAGCAGCCTCCACGCGGGCAACCTGGCAGCCACCGGATCCGCCGCCCGCCTTCTGGCGAGGGCGAGCGAGCGGGTGGGGCAGGACGGCGTCGTGCGGATCTGCGAGGCGATCGCGGCGGACGCGCAGCGCGGCGTCCTCAGCCGGGCGCGCCTGACGCAGCTGGTGGCACTCAGCGCAGGCGCGCACCGCGGGATCGCGGCCCTGCCCGCCTGACGTCAGGAGACTCTGACCGCCTGACCCGTCAGGCGGCGACCAGTCGGTAGCCCACCCCGCGCACGGTCCGGATCTCCGGGGAGCTCAGCCCGGCCGCCACGAGCTTGCGGCGCAGGTTGGACATGTGGGCCTCGACCAGGCGGAGGTTGCCCTCCCAGTCGGTCTGCCAGACCTCCCGCAGCAGCGTCTCCCGCTGCAGCACGCGTCCCGGCCGCGAGGCCAGCGCGGCCAGCAGGTCGAACTCGGTACGGGTCAGGTCGACGATGGCGCCGTCCACCCGCACCTCGCGGCTCTCCTCGTCGACCTCCAGCTCGGCGAGCCGGCGGACCGACTCCTCCGGCGTGGCGGGCGCGGCGACGGAGGTCACCGGCCGCGGGAAGCGCAGCATCGCCTGTACCCGCGCCACGAGCTCGCGCGGGGAGAACGGCTTGGCCATGTACCCGTCGGCGCCGACGGCCAGGCCGATCAGCAGGTCGACCTCCTCGGCGCGGGCGGTGAGCATGAGCACGTAGCACTGGGTCTCGGCGCGAATCTGGCGGCAGATCTCGGTCCCGTCGGCGTCGGGTAGGCCGAGGTCGAGGACCACCACGTCCGGCACGGAGCGGCGCAGTTCGGCCAGGCAGGCGGCACCCGAGGCGACGGCGCGGACGTCCATCCCGGCCTTCGTGAGCACCGTGACGACGAGTTCACGGATCTCGTCGGTGTCCTCGACGACGAGCACGGTCTGACCCGGCAACGTCCTCTCCTCCTCATGCGTGCGTGCTACGGCGCGGAGGGCAGTCCTTCCATCACCTGACCGGGTGATCGGCACACCGACGGCGCAGCTTGAGCCGAGGAGGAATCGGGGATCTCCCCCGGGAGAGTGAGGCCGACGCCGCCGGCTCAGTTGAGCGCGCGGGTGCCGTCCGGCAGGACGCCGCCGGCCAGCAGCTCGACCGTGGCGTCCTGCAGCGCGGTGAGGGCGACTCGCTGGGTGAACGGGCCGGTCGAGACGCGGGCGACACCGAGTTCTGCCAGCTCCCGCGCGGGCAGCGACTTCCCCGGCACGCTGATCACGCTCAGCTTCCCCGGACCGAGTCCGTCGACGAGCGCCTCGATCTCCTCCCGTGCGACGGCGCCCGGCACGAAGACCACGGGTGCGCCCGCTTCCAGGTACGCCCGTCCCCGGCGGATCGCCTCGGCGACGACCGCGTCCCGGCCGGTTCCGGGCTCGGCACGGAGGAAGGCGTCGGTGCGGGCGTTCAGCACGAAGTCGATGCCGGCGTCCCGGCCGGCGCGCAGCACGGCCTCCACGGCGTCCACCGCGTCCTCGAGCGGCTTCATCTGGTCCTCGAGGTTGCCCCCCACGACGCCGATGTCGATGGCGCGGCGGGCTGTCTCCCCCGCGTCGCCGTAGCCGGCCTCGAAGTCCATGGTCACCGGCAGGTCGACCGCGGCGACGATCAGGCCGACCATGTCGAGGTGCAGGTTGAGCGGGATGTTCTCGCCGTCCGCGAAGCCGAACGTGGCCGCGATCGAGTGGCTCGCCGTAGCCAGGGCGCGCACCCCGTCGATGCCGGCGACGACCTGTGCCGAGACCACGTCCCAGACATTGGCCAGGACCAGGATCTCCGGTGCGGTGTGCAACTCCAGCAGGGTGCGGGCGCGGTCGGCGAGGTCGGGAGCTGCGGGCTGCGACATGGACCCAACCTAGGTGAGGATCAGGTTGCCGTGCGGCCGCGGTTTCCCGGCGTCCGGCCTGGCGGGGTGACTTAGGCGAGGCTAACCTGCTTCCAGTGCCCAGCGGTCCGGCTGGCGCGGCCCGCCAGCTACCGGTTAGGCGATCGACGATGTACGTGTGCCACTGCGCCGTGGTGACCGACCGCGACGTGCTCGAGTCCATCGCCAACGGCGCCCGCTGCGTCGCCGACGTCGCCCGCTCGACCGGCGCCGGGCGGACCTGCGGCAACTGCATCAGTTCGTTGCGCGACCTCGTGTGCCAGCATTGCCCGGTCATGGCCGAGCGAGAACTGGGAGTCGCGAGTGCAACCCGTTAGCCCACGAGTCGTCGAGCTGCTGAACGAGGCGCTGACCTTCGAGCTCACCGTGACCAACGGGTACTTCCTGAATGCCCGGATGCTGGACAGCTGGGGTCTGCCCAAGCTCGGCAAGGTCTTCTACGACCTGTCCATCGACGAGATGCGCGACGCCGACGCC
>JALYMS010000239.1 GCA_030773535.1 Actinomycetota bacterium
AGTCGATGCCGCCCTCGCTGGCCATGGCCGCGCGCTTCTCGAGCATCTTCTGGAGCTTCGGGTGGGGGGTGAAGTCCGGGGGGAAGGAGACATGCGCGTCGCCGATCGCCTTGAGGACCTCGCGGGGGATTGCCGTCTCAACCTGGGACTCCTGCGGGGTGCGGGGGTCCATGACCGGCTCGGGCTTGGAGGAGTCCTGTGCGTCGTGCGTCTCGGCAAAGGCCCGCTCCAGCTGCCCGCGATAGTCCTTGAGCGCCTCTTCGGCGTCTTCCAGGGTGATGTCACCGCGGCCGACCAGCGCCTCGGTGTACAGCTTCCGGACCGAGCGCTTGCGGTCGATGATGTCGTACATCAGCGGCTGGGTCATCGACGGGTCGTCGCCCTCGTTGTGCCCGCGGCGGCGGTAGCAGACGAGGTCGATGACGACGTCCTTGCGGAATGCCTGGCGGTACTCCACGGCGAGCCGGGCCACCCGCACGCAGGCCTCCGGATCGTCGCCGTTCACGTGGAAGATCGGGGCGTTGACCATCCGCGCGACGTCGGTCGAGTAGAGGGTCGACCGGGCCGCCGCCGGGCTGGTGGTGAAGCCCACCTGGTTGTTGATGACCACGTGCACCGTGCCGCCGGTGCGGTAACCGCGCAGCTGGGAGAGGTTCAGCGTCTCCTGGACTACGCCCTGGCCGGCGAATGCCGAGTCGCCGTGCAGCAGGACCGGCAGCACCGTGAAGCCCTGCTCGCCCTTGTCGATCATGTCCTGCTTGGCGCGGACGACGCCCTCCAGGACCGGGTTGACCGTCTCCAGGTGGCTCGGGTTGCTGGCCAGCGAGACGGCGATCTCCGCGCCGTCCTTGAAGGGGTTCCGGAACGTGCCCTCGGCGCCCAGGTGGTACTTCACGTCACCGGACCCCTGGACGCTGCCCGGGTCCATGTTGCCCTCGAACTCGCCGAAGATCTTGGCGTAGCTCTTGCCCAGCACGTTGGCGAGCACGTTGAGCCGGCCGCGGTGCGCCATGCCGATCGCGACCTCGTCCAGGCCGTGATCGGTGCCCGCGATCAGCACCTCGTCGAGGATCGGGATGACGGACTCGCCGCCCTCGAGGCTGAACCGCTTCTGCCCGACGTACTTGGTCTGCAGGAAGGTCTCGAACGCCTCGGCTGCGTTGAGGCGGCCCAGGACGTGCTTCTGCTTCTCGCGGTCGGGCTGCGCGTGCTTGACCTCGATGCGCTGCTGGAGCCACTCGCGCTCCTCGGGATCGGTGATGTGCATGTACTCCACGCCGACGGTGCGGCAGTAGGAGTTGCGCAGCACGCCGAGGATGTCGCGCAGCGCCATGAGCCGCTCGCCGGCGAAGCCGCCGACGGGGAACTTGCGGTCGAGATCCCAGAGGGTCAGCCCGTGCTGGAGGATGTCCAGGTCGGGATGGGTCCGGACCTTGAACTCGAGCGGGTCGGTGTCGGCCATGAGGTGCCCGTTGCGCCGGTAGGACTCGATGACCTCGATGACCCGGGCTTCCTTGTCGATCTGCCCCTCGCGCGTGATCCGGACGTCGGGCATCCAGCGCACCGGCTCGTAGGGGATCCGCAGGGACCGGAAGACTTCGTCGTAGAAGGCGTCCTCGCCGAGCAGCAGCGCGTGCAGACGGCGCAGGAAGTCGCCCGACTCGGCGCCCTGGATGATCCGGTGGTCGTAGGTCGAGGTCAGCGTGATGATCTTGGCGACGGCCATCTCGGTGAGCGCGTCGGGGTTCATCCCCTGGAACTCCGCCGGGTATTCCATGGCACCGACGCCGATGATGGCGCCCTGACCGGCGGTCAGCCGCGGCACCGAGTGGTTGGTGCCGATCGTGCCCGGGTTGGTCAGGCTGATCGTCGTCCCCGTGAAGTCGTCCATCGTGAGCTTGTTGGCGCGAGCTCGGCGGATGACGTCCTCGTAGGCGGCCCAGAAGCCGGCGAAGTCCATCTCCTCGGCGGCCTTGATCGAGGCCACGACGAGCGAGCGGGATCCGTCGGGCTTCTGGAGATCGATCGCCAGGCCGAAGTTGACGTGCTCGGGCTGCACCAGCACCGGCTTGCCGTCGACCTCGGCGTAGGCGCTGTTCATGTTCGGGAAGTCGTCCAGCGCCCGGACCAGCGCGTAGCCGATCAGGTGCGTGAAGGAGATCTTCCCGCCGCGGGACCGGGCCAGGTGGTTGTTGATGACGATGCGATTGTCGGCGAGCAGCTTGGCCGGCACCGCGCGCACGCTCGTCGCCGTCGGCACGGTGAGCGAGACATTCATGTTCTTCACGACGCTGGCGGCCGCACCGCGCAGCGGGGACTGCTTGCCGGCGGCGACCGGCGTGGCGGCCTTGGCGGCCGGCGCCTTCGTCTCGGGCGCCTTCTCCGGTGCCTTGTTCTGGGGTGCCTTGTTCTCGGGTCCCTTGTTCCCGGGTGCCGAGCTCTGAGAAGCCTTGGCCTGAGCGGCCGGGGCGGCCTTCTGCGCATCGGGGGCAGGTGCCTGGCGTGCAGGTGTCGCGGCGGCCTTCGAGGGGGAGGGGGCAGCCTCCGGCTCCTGCTGCGCCGGCGCGGCGGGGCTCGACTGCGGCTGGGCCGGGGCGGGAGCCGCCTGGCCGTTGGCCGCGGGGTCCTCGCGGTCCCCGCTGGACGCCGGGCTGCCCGGCCGGTAGTCGGCGAAGAACTCGTGCCACGCCTGATCGACGCTGGAGGGATCGGCGACGTACTGCTGGTACATCTCCTCGACCAGCCACTCGTTGGTGCCGAATCCCGTCACCGAGGAGGTCGATGCGGAGGAGGGCCGGGAGGAGCTCACGGTTGACACGGGGTCGAGGACCTTCTTCGTCTCGGGGCAGTGCCTGAGGAACATGCCTGCGGGCATGGCTGGCCAGGGGGGCGAGTCTACGCCCGCCGCCTCCGCCCGACGCGCTGTGAGTGGACACCGCCGGAGGACCTCGGCAGGGGTCAGACGACGTCGCGCCGGACGGCCAGCACCGTCCCGAGGAGGGCGGCCAGCAGACCGTAACCGAGCAGCAGCAGGCCGCCCTGCCACGGTTCGAGCAGCTCCACGGGCTGGAGGTTCGGCAGCATCACCTCGGCGGCGCCACCGGGCATCCATCTGTAGGCGCCCTGCGTGGCGGGGATGGACTGGATCAGTTGCTCGACGACGAAGAGGTAGACGAGCGCACCGACGATGGCGCCGACCTGGTTGCGCAGCAGGGCACCGACCC
>JALYMS010000240.1 GCA_030773535.1 Actinomycetota bacterium
TCCGCACGGACGCCGAAGGCGGGCAGCTGCGGACGTTCGCGCAGGCTCCGCTTGAGCTCGGCGAAGCCGGGGAACGCGGCCAGGGCGAGGACGTGGTCCCAGAGAGCCACCGCTTCCTCGTCGCTGGGCAGCCGGCTGATGACGGGCCCGAAGAACGCCGTGCCGTCCGAGGCTGTGCCGTCGGATCCGGAGTCCTCCGGCCGACGGAAGTGCAGGATCGGCGTGCCGACGTCCTTGCCGGTGAGGGACAGGGCCTCGGCGGTCTCGGCGCGGATCACCTCGTCGGCGGCCTCGTCGTCGAGCGCGTCGGCCAGATCGGCGGGGAGCCCGATCTCGGCCAGAATTGGCTCCAGGAACTCGCGGGTGCCGCGCTCGGCCCGGCCGGGCTGCTGGTCGACCTCGAAGATGAACCGGCCCAGCGCCTCGTACAGCCGGCCGACGGCCGCGGGACCGCCCGCATCCCGCACCCGCGCGGCGACCCGCAGCAGCCGGAGGCCGGCGGTGTGCCCCGCCTCGTAGTCGGGCGGGAAGTGGGCGTCGTAGTCGACGTCGGCGTTGATCAAGCGCAGCGAGATGAACCGCCACTCGACGTCGTAGCGCCGTTGGTCGGCGACCTGACGGACCCACTTGCTGGTCATCCAGGCGAAGGGGCAGACCGGGTCGAAGTAGAACGTCAGATCGGCAGTCATCGGAACGACGGTAGCCGTGCCGGCGGCAGCTCCGCGGCGCAGGACGTCATTCCAGGCCGCTCACGTCGTCGGGGACGTCGACGGCGTGCTGGCGCAGGGCCTCGATCGGCACCAACTCCAGGGCGCGAGCGTTGGTGGCAGCCAGTACGACACCGGTCGCGGCGCCGGCCTGGTAGGCCTGCAGCCACCGGACGGCGACCACGCACCACCGGTCGCCCGGCTTCAACCCCGGGAAGCCGTACTCCGGGCGCGGGGTGATCAGGTCGTTGCCCAGCTCCCGCTGCAGCGCCAGGAACTCCGCGGAGACGACGGCGCAGACGGTGTGGCTGCCGACGTCCTCCGGCCCGCTCGTGCAGTGTCCGTCCCGGTAGAAGCCGGTGACCGGGTCGACGCCGCAGGGCTCGAGCCGGCCGCCCAGCACGTTGAGCTCGTCGGCGGGCTCGGGATGCACGGGTGCTCCTCGGCGGCGGGGGTGCGCACCGTGGCCGGCGCGGCCCCAGGATGGCATCGTGCGGCCGTGACCGCCGATCAGACCTCGCCCGGTGTCCTGTGGAGCCCGACACCCGAGAGCATCGCCGCGACCCGGCTGGCACAGTTCGCCGCCTGGGTGAGCGGGAAGCGCGGGCTGTCCTTCGGCGACCCGGTCGACTACGACGCGGTGTGGCACTGGTCGGTGGAGCACCTCGACGAGTTCTGGGCCGACGTCGCGGCCTGGTCGGGCGTGCTCGCCGACGTCCCCGACGACCGCGTGCTGACCCGCCGGGAGATGCCCGACGCCGAGTGGTTCCCCGGGACGACGGTCAATTTCGCCGGGCAGGCGCTGCGGTGGGCGACCGACGAGTATCCCGCGCTGATCGCGGTGGCAGAGGACGGCGATCCGGCCGAGATCTCCTGGGCGACGCTGCGCGGGCAGGTGGGCGCCTTCGCCGCGACGCTGCGCCGGCTCGGCGTGCAGCCCGGCGACCGCGTGGCGGGCTACCTGCCGAACGTGCCGGAGGCGATCGTCGCCTTCCTCGGGGCAGCGTCGATCGGTGCGGTGTGGTCCTCGTGCGCGCCGGACTTCGGCATCCGCGCCGTGCTGGACCGGTTCGTCCAGATCGAGCCCACCGTGCTGGTCGCCGTGGACGGCTACCGCTTCAACGGCAAGGAGTACGACCGGCGAAACGTCGTCGCCGAGCTGCGCGCCGCGATGCCCAGCGTGCGGACGACGATCGCCGTCCCCCGGCTCTTCCCGGACGAACTCCCCGAGGAAGCGGTCCCGTGGGCCGACGCGGTGCGCGACGAGCAGGAGCCGGAGTTCGCGCCGCTGCCCTTCGACCACCCGCTGTGGATCGTCTACTCGTCGGGCACCACGGGGCTGCCCAAGGGGATCGTGCACGGGCACGGCGGGGTGGTGCTCGAGCAGCGCAAGCAGGCGGCGCTGCACATGGACGTCGGCGTCGGCGACCGGTTCTTCTGGTACGCATCGACCGCCTGGATCATGTGGAACATCTCCGCCTCGGCCCTGCTCTCGGGCGCCACGGTGGTGGTCTACGACGGCGCGCCGACCTATCCGACGACCGACGCCCTGTTCGACCTGGCGGCGCGCACGGGGATGACCTACTTCGGCACGAGCCCGGGCTACCTGGGCGCCTGCGAGAAGGCCGGGGAACGACCGGGGGAGCGGCACGACCTCTCCGCGGTGCGGTCGATCGGCGTCACCGGGTCGCCGCTGCCCTCGTCGACGTTCCGGTGGGTCTACGACGCGGTGAAGCCCGACGTCTTCCTCGGCTCGCTGTCGGGCGGCACCGATGTCGCCACGGGATTCATCGGCAGCACGCTGCTCCTGCCGGTGACTGTCGGGGAGCTGCAGCGGCCGATGCTCGCGGTCGCGGCGGCGTCCTGGAACGAGGACGGCCAGCCGGTGACCGGCGAACTGGGCGAGCTGGTCATCACCGAGCCCATGCCGTCGATGCCGCTGCGCTTCTGGAACGACCCCGACGGCACCCGCTACCGGGAGGCCTACTTCGAGCCGTGGCCCGGGGTGTGGCGGCACGGCGACTGGCTGGAGATCACCGACCGCGGCACCTGCAGCATCACCGGCCGCTCGGACTCCACGCTCAACCGCGGCGGCGTGCGCATGGGCACGGCCGACATCTACGCCGCGGTCGAGTCCATCCCGGCCGTGCGCGACTGCGTCGTCCTCGGCGTCGAGCAGCCCGACGGCGGCTACTGGATGCCGCTGTTCGTGCAGCTCGTGGAGGGGGAGTCGCTCACCGACGAGCTGGTGGGGGAGATCAAGGCGGCGATCCGGACCCAGGCCTCGCCGCGGCACGTCCCCGATGAGATCATCGCCGTCCCCGGGGTGCCGCACACGCGGACGGGCAAGCGGCTGGAGGTCCCCCTCAAGCGGCTGTTCCAGGGGGTCGACCCGGCGAAGGCGGTCAACCTGGGCGCAGTGGACGACGCGAGCGCCGTCGAGCACTACATCGCCCTCGCCAAGGAGCGATCAACACCGTCCTGACGTGCTCCACCGCGGTAAAGCACGGCGCTCTACCGCGGTGAAGCACGGGTGAGGATGGTCACGCGGAGGGATGGCCGCGGTGTGCGGGGGGAACGGGCGAGCCCAAGGTGAACGTGTCCATCCGCCGTCCCGAGGAGGAACGACCGAGGATGCCGTCGAGCGACGACGAGATCTGGCAGCCGCAACCGCCCGCGCTGCTTCCCCCATGGCACACGCCCGAGCGGGAGGAGCTGCAGGAGCAGGCGCGCCGGTTCGCGATGGACGAGGTGCTGCCGGTCGCGAACGAGCTCGATCCGCAGAAGGGGGAGATCCCGGCGACCCTGTTGCACCGGCTTGCCGAGCTGGGCTGGTTCGGCATCACGGTGCCGGCGGAGGCCGGCGGCCTCGGGCTCGGCGTCTTCGAGTACTGCATGGTCAGCGAGGAGCTGGCCCGGGCGTGGATGTCGACGGCCAGCATCCTGGCCCGCTCCCAGGGCCTGGGGACGGCGGTGGCCGACCCCGACCGCCGCCGCGAGTTGCTGGGCCGCAGCGCTCGCGGCGACTGGATCGGCGCGATCGCGCTGTCCGAGCCCGACGCCGGCTCCGACCTCGCCGGGGTCAGCACCCGGGCCGAGCTGGACGGCGACCAGTGGGTCGTGACCGGCCGCAAGCGCTGGTGCGGCAACGCGAAGGCCGCCGACTTCATCCAGGTGCTCGTGCGCGAGCGGGATCCCGAGCCGGGGGAGTCGCGGTCGGCGGGCCTGGTCAACCTGCTGCTGGAGAAGGAGCGGGGCGCGTTCCCGGACGGGCTGTCCGGCTACCCGATCGACAAGGTGGGCTATCACGGGTTCCTCACCTGGGACCTGACCTTCGACGGCGTGCGCATCCCGAAGGGCAACGTGGTCGACGAGGCTGCCGCGAGCGACGAGGAGGGGGACGACGCGAAGCGGGCTGGTTTCGCCGAGGCGCAAAAGTTCCTCAACACCGCCCGCGTGCACACCGCCGCCCGCGCCGTCGGTCTGGCCCGGGCCGCTCTCGAGGACTCGATCCTGTACCTGCAGGAGCGTGAGCAGTTCGGCCATCCGATCGGCGACTTCCAAGCGCTGCGGTTCGCCGTCGCCGAGATGGCGGCCCAGATCGAGCAGTCCCGCGCCTTCTACCGCCAGGTGGCCCACCTGATCGACCTCGGCGTGCGGTGCGAGAAGGAGGCCTCGATGGTCAAGCTCGAGGCCACCGAGATGTCGGTCCGCGTGACCAACCAGGCCATGCAGCTGCACGGCGGCAACGGCTACACCACCGAGCGGCAGGT
>JALYMS010000241.1 GCA_030773535.1 Actinomycetota bacterium
ACGAGCGCGGCCGCAGACGTGCTGGCGCTGAGCTGCCTGCTGACCGGCGCCTTCTTCTGCCTGACGGCGGGGCTGGGGCTGGTGCGCTTCCCGGACGTGCTCTCGAGGATGCACGCGGGGACCAAGCCGCAGGTGCTCGGAGTGCTGCTGGTCATGGTGGGCGCCGCGATCCGCCTGCACGGCTGGTCGGCCATCTGGATGCTGCTCCTGGTGGCTGTTTTCCAGATGCTCACCACACCGGTGATCGCGCACCTGATCAGCCGCGTGGCCTACCGGCGCAGGCACGTCCGCCGTGACCTGCTGCTGGTCGACGAGCTGCGTACCGAGGAGGACCAGGACAGCGTCCACTCCGGCGACGAACCGGCCGACGCGCCGCCTCAGCCCAGCTGACCGAGCCAGAACGGCAGGCCCTGGTCGTCCCGGCAGAGGGCGGACAGCCCGTAGGACTGTCGTTCGATGTCACCGGCCGGGCCTCCGGCCGTGCGGACGGCGGCCACCGCGACCTCGATGTCGTCCACGGCGTACATCGGCACGACGCCGCGGTCGTCGTGGTCGCCGCCGTGCAACCCGATCATCGGGGTCGTGCCCTGCGCCTCCCAGCCGTCGGGGACCCGGCCCGGCGTCATCGACCAGCCGAGGACGGCCTCGTAGAAGTCCCGGGCACGGGCTCCGTCGGGCACCTGCAGGGTCAGATACACCGCATCGCCGGGGCGGGGGCCGGTCGACGCGGTCCGGGTGGGCGTCTGCAGCACCCAGCGGTGCCCGTAGGGGTCGACGATCACGCCGGTCCGGCCGTACGGCGCGTCCTGGACCGGCCGGTCCAGGGTGGCCCCGAAACCCTCGGCGCGGGCCACTGCGGCGTCGACGTCGGGCACCGTCAGGTGCAGGCTGATGCTGACCTTCCGCTCCTCTGGACCGATCAACCCCATCTCCGGGTACTCGTCGGCCAGGTAGACCGGATCGCCGGCAACGTCGAGCTCGGCGTGCCCGATGCGGTCGTCGTCCATGACGTACGGGTCGCCGACGACCCGAGCGCCGAGGGCGTCGGTGTACCAGGTCATGGCGGCTCGGGCGTCGCGCACGGCGAGGTACGGGATCAGCTGCGAGGTCACGCCGCTGATCCTGCCGTGCTGGTCGCGGTTACCGAAGGGCCCGGTTCACGGCGGAGACCACCGCGCGCAGGGAGGCGGTGACGATGTTGGGGTCGATGCCGACGCCCCAGAGCACCCGGTCCCCGACGGCGCACTCGACGTAGGCCGCGGCCCGCGCGTCCCCGCCCGCCGACATGGCGTGCTCGGCGTAGTCGAGCAC
This sequence comes from Actinomycetota bacterium, assembly GCA_030773535.1. Classification (GTDB taxonomy): domain Bacteria; phylum Actinomycetota; class Actinomycetes; order Mycobacteriales; family Geodermatophilaceae; genus Blastococcus_B. The sequence goes on from JALYMS010000241.1 coordinate 1,312, forward strand.
CCGGACGTCGACGTCGAGAGTGCGCAACGCATCGACGAACGCGGCGATCGGGCCGTTGCCGCGGCCCTCGACGGTGACCGGGACGCCGCCGTCGGTCAGCTCCACGACCATCTCGTCCAGGTGCTCGCCGTGCGCGCGGTGCCGGTGACCGGTCAGGGCCAGCCGCCCCCAGGGGGTGCCTGCCTGGGGGAGGTACTCGTCGGTGAACGCCGCCCACATCTGCTCGGCGGTCACCTCGCCGCCCTCGTGCTCGGTGTGCCGCTGGATGACGGCGCTGAACTCGATCTGCAGCCGGCGCGGCAGGTCCAGGTGGTTCTCGGTCTTCATGATGTAGGCGACGCCGCCCTTGCCGGACTGGCTGTTCACCCGGATGACGGCCTCGTAGCTGCGCCCGACGTCCTTGGGGTCAATCGGCAGGTACGGCACCGCCCACGGCATGTCGTCGACCCGCGTGCCGGCGGCCTGGGCGTCGGACTCGAGGGCCTTGAAGCCCTTGTTGATGGCGTCCTGGTGGGACCCGGAGAACGCGGTGTAGACGAGGTCGCCGCCGTACGGGTGCCGCTCGTGGACGCCCAGCTGGTTGCAGTACTCGACGGTGCGGCGGATGTCGTCGATGTCGGAGAAGTCGATCTGCGGGTCGATGCCCTGGCTGAACAGGTTCAGCCCCAGGGTGACCAGGTCGACGTTGCCGGTGCGCTCGCCGTTGCCGAACAGGCAGCCCTCGATGCGGTTGGCGCCGGCTCGGTGGCCCAGCTCGGCCGCGGCGACGGCGGTGCCGCGGTCGTTGTGCGGATGCAGGCTCAGGACGACGGAGTCCCGCCGGCCCAGGTGGCGGTGCATCCACTCGACCTGGTCGGCGTAGACGGTCGGCTCGGCCATCTCCACCGTGGCGGGCAGGTTCAGGATGGTGGGCCGATCGGGCGTGGGCTCCCAGACGTCGGTGACGGCGTTGCAGATCTCGACGGCGAAGTCGAGCTCGGTGCCGGTGAAGGATTCCGGCGAGTACTGGTAGCGGATCTCCGTGCCGTCCATCTGCTCGGCGAGCTTGCGCACCAGCTGCGCACCGTGGACGGCGATGTCGACGATGCCCGCCCGGTCGGAGTCGAAGACGACCCGCCGCTGCAGCGTGCTGGTCGAGTTGTAGAGGTGCACGATCGCCTGCTTCGCGCCGCGCAGGGACTCGAAGGTGCGCTCGATCAGCTCGTCGCGGGCCTGGGTCAGCACCTGGATCACGACGTCGTCGGGGACCAGGTCCTCCTCGATCAGCTGCCGGACGAAGTCGAAGTCGGTCTGGCTCGCGGCGGGGAAGCCGACCTCGATCTCCTTGTAGCCCATGCGGACCAGCAGCTCGAACATCCGCCGCTTGCGGTCGGGTGTCATCGGGTCGATCAGCGCCTGATTGCCGTCCCGGAGGTCGACCGCGCACCAGCGGGGGGCGGTGGTGGTGACCTTCTCCGGCCAGGTCCGGTCGGACAGGCCCACGGGCGGGAAGGGGGCGTACCGGTGGACCGGCATCCGCGAGGGCTGCTGCGGATTGCGGGCATGGGGATGTGCGGGGCGCGGGTGGTCGGCGGTCGGATCGGTGCTCACGGGTTGGCTCCTCTGGCGCGGGCTGGGCTCAGCTCCGGGGTGCGGTCAGCGAGCGCAGGGAACACGCGGACACCGCGGCGAGGGGGCCGACCTAGGAGAGGGCCTCGCCGCGGCGGATAAGCAGGAGGCTGCCGCGCACCCGA
>JALYMS010000242.1 GCA_030773535.1 Actinomycetota bacterium
CAGCCGGCGCACCTTCCTCGACGAGTTGCACGTCGACGAGGGCACGCGCCTGCGAGGCCGGGGGTGGGCCCTGGCCCAGGCCGTTCTCGCGCTGCCCTACTACTGGGACACCAATCCCGGGATCGTCCGGCAGGCCCTGCACGCGGTGACCCAGGTGCTCGGCGACGAGGACGGCGAGCCGAAGCGGATCGGTCGATCGGCAGCAACGTGAGGCGGGGCGGGCGCAGCAACGCCAGCGGGTCCAGGTAGGTCTGGCCGCGGCGCAGGCCCCAGTGCAGGCAGGCCTCGACGGAGCACCCCGCGTGGCCGGCGGCCAGGACCCCGATGGGGGAGCCGCGGGTCACCACCTGGCCCGCCCCCACCGAGGGGTCCACCGGCTCGTACGTCGTCCGCAGGCCGTCGGCGTGGTCGATGCTGACCAATGGGCGGCCGGCGACCATCCCGGCGAACGCCACCACGCCGTCGCCGGCGGCGAGGACCGGGGCACCGGCGGGTCCCTGGAGGTCGACGCCCCGGTGCCCGGGTCCGTACGTATGCGGCGGCGCCTCGAACGGGCGATCGACCGGGAACGGGCCCGCCAGCGGAGCGGTCCACAGCGCCACCTGGTCGCGAGGGCTCTCCGGAGCGGCGGTGGCCGGAGCGGGCGGCAGGGCGGCAGCGAGCAGGACGATCAGCAGCACGGCTGCGAGACGGGCGTGCACGGACGAATCGTCGGCCCGGCCGCATGCGGAGAGGTGGCCCGCGGGGAGGCTGTGGAACCGCTGGAACGCTGGGGAAACCGCCCCGCGTCCTCGCGTATGCTGTCCGGTGCGGCCCGAGCCGATGGGTCGACTTCGCGCGTCCTCCTCCCGCCGGATCAGGCGGGGCAGTCGCCACCTCGGTCCCGGCGGTCAACCGCCGGGGGTGTGGCGCAGCCGGACGCCAGGGCGGCGCACCACCCGGTGCCCGCGGCAACCGAGAAGCGTGGCCGCAGGCCGCGCACACAGAGAAAGGCGACCATGGCAGTCGTCAGCATGAAGCAGCTGCTCGACAGCGGCGTGCACTTCGGGCACCAGACCCGCCGCTGGAACCCGAAGATGAAGCGGTTCATCTTCACCGAGCGCAACGGCATCTACATCATCGACCTGCAGCAGACGCTCGGGTACATCGACAACGCCTACGAGTTCGTCAAGCAGACCGTCGCCCACGGCGGCTCGGTGCTGTTCGTCGGCACCAAGCGCCAGGCGCAGGAAGTCGTCGCCGAGCAGGCCACCCGCGTCGGGATGCCCTACGTCAACCAGCGCTGGCTGGGCGGCATGCTCACCAACTTCCAGACCGTGCACAAGCGCCTTCAGCGCCTCAAGGAGCTTGAGGACCTCGAGCAGACCGGAGCCCTGGTCAGCCTCTCGAAGAAGGAGCAGCTGGTCCTGAGCCGCGAGAAGGGCAAGCTCGAGCGCAGCCTCGGCGGTATCCGCGACATGCAGAAGGTGCCCAGCGCCATCTGGATCGTGGACACCAAGAAGGAGCACATCGCCGTCGGCGAGGCGCGGAAGCTCAACATCCCGGTCGTCGCGGTCCTCGACACCAACTGCGACCCCGACGAGGTCGACTACAAGATCCCGGGCAACGACGACGCCATCCGCAGCATCGCCGTACTGACCCGCGTGATCGCCGACGCCGTCGCCGATGGCCTGATGGCCCGCTCCGCTGCGCAGGCCAACGCCGGTCGGGACGAGGACGGCGCCGAGCCGGTCATTGGCGGCGACGAGCCCCTGGCCGACTGGGAGCGCGAGCTCCTGACCGGTGGGGACGCCGCAGCGGCCCCGGCTGCCGGCGCGGACGACGCTACGGCCACCCCGCTGCCGGAGACCCCGGCCGAGCCGCCCACGGTGACCGCGGGCGAGGTCGCCCCGACCGCGGGCGTTCCCGCCACCACCGGTGGCAAGGAGCGCCCCGCCGTCTGACCGCCCGGAGCGTCCCCGTCCGGTTCGGACGGGGGCGCTCCTCGGCACGCCCGCACCACCTTCTCTTCGCACCACCCAGACCACAGAGGAAGTGACATGGCTGAGTTCACCGCAGCCGACGTCAAGCGTCTCCGCGACGCCACGGGCGCCGGCATGATGGACTGCAAGAAGGCCCTGACCGAGGCCGACGGCGACTTCGACAAGGCCGTCGAGTTCCTGCGGGTCAAGGGCGCCAAGGACGTCGGCAAGCGCCTCGAGCGCTCCACGACCAACGGCGTCGTCGTCAGCAGGGACGGCGCGCTGCTCGAGCTCGACTGCGAGACCGACTTCGTCGCCAAGAACGCCGACTTCATCGCGCTGGCCGACCGCCTGCTCCAGATCGGCCTGCAGAACAAGGTCGCCGACGCCGAGGCCCTCCTGGGCAGCGACGTCGACGGGCAGACCGTGGCTGCGCTCGTCGAGGGCGAGTCCGCCCGCATCGGCGAGAAGCTGGTCCTCTCCCGCTTCGCCGCCTTCGAGGGCACCACCGCGACCTACTTGCTCAAGCGCGCCACCGACCTGCCCCCGGCCATCGGTGTCGCCGTGCAGTACTCCGGTGGCAGCGAGGAGGCCGCCCGCAGCCTGGCGATGCACATCGCCGCCGCACGACCGCGCTTCCTCACCCGCGAGGAGGTCCCGGCCGAGGCGGTCGAGACCGAGCGTCGCGTGGCCGAGCAGACCGCCAAGGAGGAGGGCAAGCCGGAGCAGGCGATCAGCAAGATCGTCGAGGG
>JALYMS010000243.1 GCA_030773535.1 Actinomycetota bacterium
GCGGCGGCGGGAGCGGCGCGGGTGCGTCCGGCGACGACCTCGCCTCCCCCATGCAGGGCACCATCGTCAAGGTCGCCGTCGAGGACGGCGCCACGGTCGAGGCCGGCGACCTGATCGTCGTCCTCGAGGCGATGAAGATGGAGCAGCCGATCACCGCGCACAAGGCCGGAACGGTGTCGGGCCTGTCCGCGGAGGTCGGCGCCTCCGTCACCAGCGGCGCCGTGCTGTGCACCATCGCCGACACGGCAGGATAGCGCCCGTCCGATCCCGGGTCACCGGGATCACTCCGGTAGCCGGAAGCCCGTCCACCCGCTGCCGATCTGCTGCCGGGCGAGGAACCCACCGGTGCCGTTGCCGGGGTAGAGAAGCAGGGCGCCGTCCCTTCCCTGGGCGAGAAGGTCCGGATGATCGTCGCCGTTCCAGTCCCCTGGTCCGGTGATCTGCGTGAACCCCTGCCAGCCGCTGCCGATGGTGCGGCGGCCGCTGAACCCGCCGGTGCCGTTCCCGGAGTACAGGTACAGATTGCCGGCTCCGTCGCGGGCGACGATGTCCACCACCCCGTTCCGATCCCAGTCACCGGGCGCGGCGAGGTCGGTCATGCCGCCCCAGCCCGTGCCGACCTTCGATGGCGCGCGGAAGCCACCGGTGCCGTCGCCGGGGTAGAGGTGGAGCGACCCGTCACTTCGCCGGCGGGCGAGGAGGTCGACATGCCCGTCGCCGTTCCAGTCACCCGGCGAGAAGAGCGCGTCGAAGCCGCCCCATCCGACACCGATGACCCGTGCGCTGGTGAAGGCGCCTGAACCGTTGCCCCGGTAGAGCCACAGATCGCCGTTGGCCGGGTTCCGTGCGATGACATCGCGTGCGGTGTCGCCGTCCCAGTCGCCGGCCATCAGGAGCTGGTCGCGCGACTGCCATCCCGACCCGATCGTCTTGCGCGTGAGGAACCCGCCGCTGCCTGACCCGGGATAGAGCTGCAGCCCGCCTCCAGGGTCGGCGGCGACCACGTCTGCGGCGCCCTCACCGGTCCAGTCCCGCGGGAAACCCACTGTCGCGGTTCCCTCCACGCGGAGCTTCACCGCGTCGTCGGTCATCGACTGGACCGTCACCGTGAACCCCCCCTTCGCGACGCGGACGGGGGTGCCGACGGGCAGGACGTGCTGGCGGTCGTCGTTCCACCTGGCCTGCCCCGAGGGCGTGCCGTCGAGGAGGAGCGATCCGTCGTTCCCGTACGTCGGGTCGGACTCCGTCAGTTCCCGGCGCAGGAGCACACCGCTCTGCAGGCCCGCCAGATTGCGGGTGCTGTCGGCCAACCAGGCGTCCGGCCCGACCGGCGTCCGGTACTCCAGCCAGTAGACGGCACCATCGGCGGCTCCGACCAGTCTCAACGCCCGGGACGCGGAGTTCCCCTGCCAGTACTTGTTCACGGTTTGCGAGGGTGCACCGCCGACACGCAGTTCGATGTACCCCTCGTGCTCGGCCGTCCTCTTGGGCAGGAAGCCCAGCGATGCGGACTGCACCGCGTTGAGTGAGCCGAACTCGTTCCACGATGCGGCCATGACGTCGTAGTAGTCGCCATAGCTGAGGACCCGGCAGGACCCGGTGTCCACCGACCGGTCGCACTGGACAGTCGACGAGTGGAGGAGGCTGAAGTTGTGGCCCAGTTCGTGGGCGATCAGCGACGTGCGGGTGTCGGTGATGTACAGCCGGCCGCCCGAGGTCGGCCCCTCCCGGACCTCGGCCAGCCCGTACGCGCAGCCGGCCGAGTTCTTCGGCAGGTAGAGCAGCAGGTGCTCACCCTCGCCGGGCACGAAGCCGGTCTTGGCCTGCGCCTCGTTCCAGAGCGCGGTGGGGCTCGAGCACGAGGCGCTGTACGGTGCCACCGGCCAGTCGTGCTGCGCGACCACGCTCACGCCCACAGTGGCGTTGCTCTCCCGTGACCAGAAGTCAGCCACCGGCCCGTTCACCGCGGCCACCACGTCGTTGACGGTGGTGGTGTCACGAACGCCACCGGCAGGCACGACCATGACCACCGTCACGCGGTTCGTGACCCGGGTCGCCGGCGAAGCCTCCGCCACCGGCGCGTCGGCGGGAGCCGGCTCGAGGACCTCCGCGGCCAGCACCTCCCGCGCCGGCTCCAGACCCTCGCCGGCCGCGACGTCGGCGACCTCCGCACCCAGGACGACTTCCACGGTGGCACCGACGTCGAGGTCCTCGACTTCCTCGGTCTCCACCCGGACGGCATCGCCGTTCTCCGGCTCGATCCAGCTGAGCGGACCCTCGTCCGCGTGCTCGGCGACCTCGGACAGGTGCTCGTACTCGGGCCAGGCCTCGACGAGGGTTCCGACGACGGTGTCACCGGTCGAGGGCTCGTCAGCCGCGACGGCCGTGCCCGGCAGCCCGAGAAGAGGAACCGTGAGCGCAGCGGAGAGCCCCACGAGGGACAGGGACCGCCGACGGCGTGAAACGAACACAGCAACTCCAGGACGAAGGGACTTCACTTGGTCATCGGCAGCTCGTGACCCCGACCGGAGCGTTCTCACCCGATCGGGCGGACCAGCCCCGCTGCCGATTCGTGCGGGTGGGGCACACCGAGAGCGCTGACCGGATCGCTCAGCGGAGGCGCGCCGCCGTGCGGCGGAGCCAGAAGAAGCCGACCAGCGCCGACCCGGCGAGGAGCGAGCCGGCCGGGGCTAGCCACCCACTCGCGCTCGTCTCCGAGACCGCCACGAGCGACGGCGTCGCGGTCGGTGGTTGTGCGGCGCCCGTTGACGGCGGAGGCAGGTCCGCCGGCACCGGGGTGTCGGCAGCACCGGCCGGGCCGGCCCCCGCACCCCCGACCGGACCGCCGGCCGCACGGGCAGAGGCGCCGGCCCCGGCACCGGACATCACGGTGCCCGGGACCGCTCCGGGCGTGACGGGCGCCGGCGAGGCGACCGGAGGAGTCCCCGAGGGGACGACGTCGACGACGGCTCCGGCCGAGGAAGCGCTCCGCACCAGGACGCTGAAGTCACCCTCGGAGACCGACACCGCGGTCCCCACCGGGAGCGCGGCCTGCAGATCGGCGTCCCAGTGCGCCGCCGTGGTCGGCGTGCCGTCCAGCAGGACGGAGGTGTTGGGCAGCCCGCCCGCACGGCGCAGGAGGACGCCGGTCTGCAGTCGGTAGGCGTTCGTCGGGGCATCCAGCCAGGCGTCCCGGCCGGTCGCGGTCCGGTACTCCAGCCAGTAGTCGACGCCGTCGGCGTCGGTGAGCCGCAGTGCCCGCGTGCCTCCCGTGGCGGACAGCGGCGCGAGCGTGACGCTCATCCCGCTCCCCTGCGCCGTCAACGTCTGCTGCTGCGGCAACGGCAGCACACCGAGACGCGCGGCCTGCGCGGCGTTCAGTGCCCCCATCTGCCCCCAGGAGAAGCCCATGACGTCGTAGAAGTCGCGGTAGGGCGAGGTGCGGCAGGCGCCGGCCTCCATCCCGGCGTCGCATTGCCGGCCCGAGGAGTGGCCCAGGCCGAAGTTGTGGCCGAACTCGTGCGCGATCACCGAGGGGCTGCTGTCCCGCACGTACATCCGGCCGCCCGCGGACGCCGCCGCGCCGACCTCGGCCAGGGCGTACGAGCAGTCCTTGGCGGCGTCGCTCACGTACAGCATCAGGTGCCGGCCGGGTCCCGCCGTGAAGCCGACGCTGTCGGCGACCTCGTTCCAGAGCGCGGCCGGGTTCGAGCAGCCGGCCACCGTGCTCGTCCAGCCGCGGCTGGCGGTGACACCGAGGCGGACGGCGCCGCCGGTCTGTTCCGTCCAGAAGTCGGCGACCGGGCCGTTCACCGCCGCCACGATCTGCTGCTCGGTGACGCCGTCGCGTGCCGCACCCCCGGGGGTGACCAGGACGACGGTGACCTGGTTGGTGAGACCGGCGGCGTCGGGACGGGCCGCCGCTGTCTCCGGCGCGTCGATGACGTCGGCGGCCAGGACCGAACGGGCCGGCGCGAGTCCGTCCTCGGCGCTGGGGGCGTCCTTCACCTGCGCACCGACCGTGAGCTCGACCGTCGAGCCGGCGGCGATACCCGCCACGTCCTCGGCGGGGACCCGGACGGCGTTCCCGGCGGCCGTCTCGACCCAGGCGATCGGGCCGTGGTCCTCGTGGTTCCCGTCGGTACCGGCGTGCTCGTCGTCGGGCCAGGCCTGGACGAGTTCGCCGACCACGGTGGTATCGGCCTCGGCGGCGGCAACGGCGCCCGGCAGCACCGAGGAGACGAGCGCGGAGCAGGCAAGGGCCGAGGCCACCGCGAGGGACCGCAGCAGCCGGGGAGAGGGGGCGACGGGGACCCGGGCAGAAGGCATCTGCTCCGACATCGGCGGAGCCCGAGCCCATCGGCACCGCCGGACGGATCTGAAGCCGAAAGTTCCGTCCCAGCCGTCGCAGCAGCCGCGTCGGCCCTCAGCGGGCTCAGGAGTTCCCGGTCAGGACAGGTCGTCGACCCCCATCAGCCGCCGGCCGGCCTCGGTGATGGAGCCCGACAGCGAGGGGTAGATGGAGAACGTGTTGGCCAGGTCGGCCGCGGTGAGCCCCTTCGCGACCGCCAGGGCGATCGGCAGCACGAGCTCGGAAGCGCCGGGGGCCACCACCACCCCGCCCACCACGACACCGGTCGAGCGCCGGGTGAACAGCTTGACGAAGCCGTCGTGCAGGTCGCTCATCTTCGCGCGCGCGTTCGTGGCGAGCGGGAGCCGCACGACGTCGACGTCCTGGTCGTCGTTCAGGGTCTTCTCCTGGACGCCGACGGTGGCGATCTCCGGATGGGTGAACACGTTGGCCGAGACGGTCTTGAGCTTGATGGGGGCGACCGCCTCGCCCAGGGCGTGCCACATGGCAATCCGGCCCTGCATGGCCGCGACCGAGGCGAGCTGGAACACCCCGGTGACGTCGCCGGCCGCGTAGATGCCGGGGACCGACGTGCGGGAGACGCGGTCGACGACCACGTGGCCGGACGGGCTGAGCTCGATCCCGCACGGGTCGAGGTTGAGCCCGCCGGTGTTGGGCACGGTGCCCACCGTCATCAGCGCGTGTGAGCCCTCCACCGTCCGCCCGTCGGTGAGCTCCACCACGACGCCCTTCTCGGTGCGCCGGACCGCCGCCGCGCGGCCCTTCTCGGCGATGCGCCCGCCGCGGGACTGGAAGACCTTCTCCACCACCTCCGCGGCGTCGGCGTCCTCGCCGGGGAGGACCTGGTCCCGGGAGGAGACCAGGGTGACCGGGACGCCGGCCTCGAGGTAGCCGGAGGCGAACTCGGCACCGGTGACCCCGGAGCCGACGACGACCAGGTGCTCGGGCATCTCGTCGAGGTCGTAGACGTCGCGCCAGTCCAGGATCCGCTCGCCGTCGGGCTCGGCACCGGGCAGGACCCGCGGGTCGGCCCCGGTGGCGATGAGGACGACGTCGCCCTCCAGTTCCTCGCTCACCTCGCCGTCGGCATCCAGCACCTGCACCCGGTGCTCAGCGAGGCCGCGCGCCTCGTCGGCGAGGCGGCCGTGCCCGGACACGATCCGGACGCCCTCGCCGGCGAGCCGGGCGTGGATGTCCGCGGACTGGGCCATCGCCAGGCCCTTGACGCGCTGGTTGACGGTGGCCAGGTCGAGCGCGACGCGCGGGAGGTCGGCGCCCTGCAGGCCGAGGACGACCGAGTGGCGCACGGAGGTCATGGCGCCGGCCGCGGCGATGAAGGTCTTCGAGGGGACGCAGTCGGTGAGCACGCTGGCTCCTCCGATGCCGTCGCGCTCGACGACGGTGACCTCGGCACCGAGCTGCGCGGCGACCAGCGCGGCCTCGTAGCCGGCCGGTCCGCCGCCGATGATCACGATGCGGGTCATGGGTCCTTCCCCGGTGCTGAGCGGACGTTGGGGGCCATTCTCCCCCGATACCGGGGGGCGGCGCTGTGACCCGCGTCCTTCGGCCTGCCGCGAAGGGCCGTTAGTGTCGGCGCGATGGGCCTCTACGCCGCGTACGGGTCGAACATGGACCCCGCGCAGATGCTGCGACGCTGCCCCTCGTCCCCGCACACCGGAACGGGCTGGATCCAGGGGTGGCGGCTCACCTTCGGTGCCGAGGAGTACGGGTGGGACGGCGCCCTGGCGACGCTCGCCCCCGACGCCGAGCACTCCGTCTTCGTGGCGCTCTACGACCTCACCCCGGCCGACCAGCGCGCCCTGGACGCCTGGGAGGGCGCCGACTCCGGTCTCTACCGGCGGGTGCACCTGCGCGTGCACACGTTGACCGGGGACGTCGTCGCCTACGTCTACGTGCTCGACGCCTTCGAGGGTGGTCTGCCCTCGGCGCGGCATCTGGGCAGCATCGCCGACGCGGCCGAGGCGGCCGGGGCGCCCACGGACTACGTGACGGCCCTGCGCTCGCGGGAGTGCCGCTCCACCGGCAACTGACTCACTCCCTCCACCCCACGATCATGAAGTTGGCGGGGCGACACGTCGCCCCTCCACCGCGTGCCGCCACCGCAACATCATGATCGCGGGTATAGGGGCACCTCCAGGCCCAACGCCGCTGCCGTCGTGGCGATCATCTCCGCGGGACGCCGGTAGACGTCGACGCTCGTGAAGTGCAGGAGCTTCCAACGACGGTCGGTCAGCCAATTGTGCCGACGCCGGTCCTGCTGCAACTGCTTGGCCGTCATGTGCGCCTCCAGCCCGTCGAACTCGGCCCCCACCCGGCGCTCGGGCCAACCCGTGTCGAGGTACCGCTGCGCTCCGTCGTCCCCCACCCGGATCTGCAACTCGGGTGCCGGGAGTGCGCCGTCGATGAAGCGCCAGCGCCCCGAGCGGACCAACTGCCGGATCTCCCACTCGCTGTGGGAGTCCCGCGCCTGCGCGGTGGTGAAGACCCCGCCCTGTGCGGCGATGGTGCGGTACAGCGCGAAGTCCATCCGGGAAGGCTCGCGCCGGGTGCGCTGCGCGGACGGTCCCTCAAGGCATCTGTGGATCCCCGCCGGCCCTGTGGACCCGCCGGCCGACGGGCCCGCCGGTCGACGGGCCGGTCAGACGTCGGCGGCGAGCAGGTCCCGCAGCGCTCGGTCGACCTGCTCGACGTAGGCAGGGGTGAGCCCGAACAGCGAGGCATGGCCGTGCACGTCCTGGATGACCCGCAGCTCGCTGCCGGGGACGAGCTTCTGCTCGGCGGCGCAGTCCTCCAGTGGGAAGAACTTGTCGGTGCTGATCGGCATCACGAACGTCTTCGCCGTGATCCGGCCGAGAGCGGCCGCGAGGTCCCCGGCGGTGTGCCGGCTGACGTCACCGTGCTGCCACTTCCACGCCTGGACCAGCAGGTCTCCCGCGTCCATCGGCTGGGAATAGGCCTCCAGGAAGCCGACGACGAAGTCCTGCGGGAAGCTGAAGCCGAGCGCCCGCCAGTGCTCCCCCGTCCAGAACTCGTTGGACAGCACGTAGAGGGCGAACAGCCCGGCGTGCCGCTGCAGCCCTGCCCGGACGTCGGTGGAGGCGCCGTACCCAGCCCTGGGCGTAGCCCGGGTCCCCGCGCAACGTGTCCACCAGCGTCTGCGTTCACAGCACGCAGTGCTGGTACGACCGCGCGGTCCCGGCCAGCGGCGCGGCCCGCTTCACGCGGTCGGGGAAACGGACGGCCCACTCGTACGTCTGCTGGGCGCCCATCGAGCCACCGAAGACCAGGGCCAGCTCCTCGACGCCGAGGACCTCGCGCAGCAGCCGCTCCTGGGCCACCACGTCGTCGCCGATCCGGACCCGCGGGGAGCGTGCCCGCCCATAGGCGCCCTCCAGGTTGTGCGGTGAGGTGCCCAGGCCACTGCCGATCTGGTTGACCAGGACGACGAAGTGGTCGGCGGGGTCGATCGCCCGGCCGGCTCCCACGTAGGTGTCCCGCATGACCGAGTGATTGCCCGAGTACCAGGTAGGGATCAGCACCGCGTTGTCCTTGGCCGCGTTGAGCGTGCCCAGCGTCTGGTAGGCCAGTTGGCAACCGCGGAGGGTGGCGCCGTCGGCGAGCGCAACGTCGCCGATGTCGGCGAGCTGGAAGTCGCCGTGCACGGCGGCGGTGTAGTACGGGTTCTCGATCGGCATCGGGCGGTCCCCACGGTGTCGGCGGTGGGCGTCGGACGGCCCGGCCGGACGCTAACGCACCGTGGCGCAGCCCACAGGACGGGCGGGATCAGTCGGTCGGTGCCGGGTCGGGCAGGAAGGTGCCCAGGATCTGCTGGGCCGCCAGCGCAGGGGTCAGCTCGCCGGCGAGCACCGCCTTCTCCAGCTCCGGCACGGCCGCCCGCACCGCGGGGTCCGCGCGCAGCCGGTGCTCCAGCCCGTCTCGCACCAGCTGCCAGGTCCAGCGCACCTGCTGGGTGCGGCGCCGCTCCTCGAACGCCCCGGACTCGCGCATCCGCTCCTGGTGCTCGACCAGCTTGGCCCACACCTCGGCCAGACCCTCACCGGTGACCCCAGAGCAGGTGAGCACCGGCACGTCCCAGGTCTCCGTGTCTCCGGGACCACTGTGGCCGCGCAGCATCCGGATGGCACCGGCCAGCTCGCGCGCCGCCTTGCGCGCGTCACCCGCGGCCGGCCCGTCCGCCTTGTTGACGGCGATCACGTCGGCGATCTCGAGGATGCCCCGCTTGATGCCCTGCAGCTGGTCGCCGGTCCGCGCGAGGGTCAGGAAGAGGAAGGAGTCGACCATCTCGGCCACGGTGACCTCCGACTGCCCCACGCCCACGGTCTCCACGAGGACGACGTCGTAGCCGGCGGCCTCGACGACGACCATCGACTCGCGGGTCGCCTGGGCCACTCCACCCAGCGTGCCCGAGGTGGGCGAGGGCCGGATGAAGGCATGCGGGTCCACCGCCAGCCGCGCCATGCGGGTCTTGTCGCCGAGGATGGAACCGCCGGACCGCGCCGAGGACGGGTCGACGGCGAGGACGGCGACCTTCGAGCCGGCCGCAGTGAGGTCGACCCCCAGCTGATCGATGAACGTCGACTTGCCGACCCCCGGCACCCCGCTGATGCCGACACGGCGGGCTCTCCCGGCGTGCGGCAGCAGCTCGACCAGCAGCTGCTGGGCCAGCTCGCGGTGGTCACCCCGCCGCGACTCCACCAGCGTGATGGCCCGCGCCATCACCCGCCGGTCGCCGGCGAGGACCCCCGCGGCGAGCGCCGGGACGTCGATCTCCCGCCTCAGCCCGCACCCCCAAGGGCGGAGGACACGCTTGTGGCGCTCACGGGTGGCCGAGGCGGGACGACAGCGTGCCCAGCAGCTCCTGCGCCGCCTCGGCGATGACCGTCCCCGGCGGGAACACCGCGGCCGCGCCCATCTCCTTCAGCGTCGGCACGTCGTCGGGCGGGATGACCCCGCCGACCACGATCAGCACGTCGTCGGCACCGAGGTCCGCCAGCGCCTGCTTCAGCGCCGGGACGAGGGTGAGGTGGCCGGCGGCGAGGGAGGAGACGCCGACGACGTGCACGTCGGCCTCCACCGCCTGGCGCGCGACCTCCTCCGGGGTCTGGAACAGCGGCCCGACGTCGACGTCGAAGCCGAGGTCGGCGAACGCGGTGGCGATCACCTTCTGCCCGCGGTCGTGGCCGTCCTGGCCCATCTTGGCGACCAGGATCCGCGGACGGCGGCCCTCGGCCTCGGCGAACGCCTCGGCCCTTCGGCGGGTCTCCTCCATGGGCCCCGAAGCCCCTGCCTCCTCGCGGTACACACCGGAGATGGTGCGCACCTGACCGGCGTGCCGTCCGTAGACCTGCTCCAGCGCGTCCGAGATCTCCCCGACCGACGCCTTGGCCCGGGCCGCGTCGACGGCCAGCTTCAGCAGGTTCGAGTCGAGGTCGCTCCCCCGCCGTCCCTCGGCCGCTGCCCGCGCCGCGTCGGTCAGCCGGCGCAGCGCCTCGGTCACCGTGTCCGCGTCCCGCTCGGAGCGCAGCTGCTCGAGCTTCGCCTTCTGCTGGGCCAGTACGTCCGCGTTGTCGACCCGCAGCACGTCGATCGCCTCGTCGGCCTCGACCCGGTACTTGTTGACGCCGATCACCGGCTGCCGGCCCGAGTCGATGCGGGCCTGCGTGCGGGCGGCGGCCTCCTCGATGCGCAGCTTCGGGATGCCGTCGTCGATGGCCTGGGCCATGCCGCCGTGCTCGGCGACCTCCTGGATGTGCGCCCAGGCGCGGCGGGCGAGGTCATAGGTCAGCCGCTCGACGTAGGCCGAGCCGCCCCACGGGTCGATGACCCGCGTCGTCCCCGACTCCTGTTGCAGCAGCAGCTGGGTGTTGCGGGCGATCCGTGCGGAGAAGTCCGTCGGCAGCGCCAGCGCCTCGTCAAGGGCATTGGTGTGCAGCGACTGGGTGTGCCCCTGCGTCGCGGCCATCGCCTCCAGGCAGGTGCGGACGACGTTGTTGTAGACGTCCTGGGCGGTCAGCGACCAGCCCGAGGTCTGCGAGTGGGTGCGCAGCGCCAGCGACTTCGGGTTCTGCGCGCCCGCCTCCTTCACCAGTTTCGCCCACAGCAGGCGGCCGGCCCGGAGCTTGGCGACCTCCATGAAGAAGTTCATGCCGATGGCCCAGAAGAAGGACAGCCGCGGCGCGAAGCCGTCGACGTCGATACCGGCGTCCCGGCCGGCCTTCAGGTACTCGACGCCGTCGGCGAGGGTGTAGGCCAGCTCGAGGTCGGCCGTCGCCCCGGCCTCCTGGATGTGGTACCCGGAGATCGAGATCGAGTTGTACCGCGGCATCTGCTGCGAGGTGAACGCGAAGATGTCGCTGATGATCTGCATCGAGGGCTTGGGCGGATAGATGTAGGTGTTGCGCACCATGAACTCTTTGAGGATGTCGTTCTGGATGGTCCCGGTCAGCCGGTCCGGGGTCACCCCCTGCTCCTCTGCCGCGAGGATGTAGAGCGCCAGCACCGGCAGGACGGCGCCGTTCATGGTCATCGAGACCGACATCCTGTCCAGCGGGATGCCGTCGAAGAGCTGGCGCATGTCGAGTATCGAGTCGATCGCGACGCCCGCCATGCCGACGTCGCCGACCACCCGCGGATGGTCGGAGTCGTAGCCGCGGTGCGTGGGCAGGTCGAAGGCGACCGAGAGCCCCTTCTGCCCGGCGGCCAGGTTGCGCCGGTAGAACGCGTTGGACTCCGACGCGGTGGAGAAGCCGGCGTACTGGCGGACCGTCCACGGCTGGGTCGTGTACATGGTCGGGTAGGGCCCGCGCAGGAACGGCGGCAGACCCGGGAACGTGTCCAGGAAGTCCAGCCGGTCCAGGTCGGCCGGGGTGAACAGCGGCGGGACGGCGA
>JALYMS010000244.1 GCA_030773535.1 Actinomycetota bacterium
AACCAGGCGCCCAGCGCGGCGGCCGCGATCGTGTAGCCCAGGCCGATCCCGTGGTCGTTCCCCACCGGCCAGAGCAGCAGTGAGACGGCGACGGTCAGCCAGGTCCAGACCACGGACTGCCGGCCGACCGAGAGCGCGGTGGCGACCACGGGCAGCATCGGGACGTCGGCCCGCGCGTAGTCGTCCTTGAACCGCATGGCCAGTGCCCAGAAGTGGGGCATCTGCCAGCAGAAGACGACGCCGAACACGACGACCGCGGGCCAGTCCAGCGAGCCGGTCACCGCGGCCCAGCCGATCAGCACCGGTGCGGCCCCGGGCACGCCCCCGAACTCCGTGCTGCGCCGGGTGTGCCGCTTGAACACCATCGTGTAGAGCACTGCGTAGTACAAGATCGCGGCCGTGGCCAGCGCCGCCGCGAGCAGGGTCGTCGTGGCGGCCAGGAGCGCGATGGACGTGACCGTCAGCACGACGCCGAAGACCAGCGCCGCCCGCGGGGTCATTGCCCCGGTGGGCAGCGGGCGCTTCTGCGTACGGTGCATCAACCGGTCGATGTCGCGGTCGAAGTAGCAGTTGAAGACGTTCGCCGCGCCCGCAGCCAGCGTTCCGCCGACCAGGGTGGCCAGGAGCAGCCGCCACGACGGCCAGCCCCCGGCGGCCAGCATCATGGCCGGCACGGTGGTGACGAGCAGGAGCTCGATGATCCGCGGCTTGGTCAGCGCGACGTAGGCGCCCATCCGCGCGCGGAGCGCCGCCGGCGAGCGGGCCGGTTCGGTCCGGCGCTCCGACAGCGCCGTCACCGGGTGCCCAGGGGGGCGCGAGCGCACGGGGAGCAGGGCCCTGCCGGGCAGCCGAACAGCACGGGGCCCCTTTTCGAGCGGGTACGGGACGACGGCAACTGTAGCCCGCGGGCCGTCCGGCGACCGGCACCGCCGTCAGGCGGGGGAACTAGGGTCGACGACGTTGATGCCACGTGCGCAGCGGGTAGGGCCGAGGTCGAGGACGACGGTGCGCCCGCGGTCCGCGGCAGGTCCGGGCCGACCACCCGGCCGCTCGACGCAGGGCCTACTCGAGGGAGCACCACGACATGACGCAGAGCACCCAGCCCGAGGCCCCGTCCGAGGCCGCGAGCGACGCGCCGACCGGCAGTCCGGCCCAGCCGCGGCCGACCCTTCCCGACGGCTTCGGGGACCTCGACCGCAGGGCGATCGACACCGCGCGCGTGCTGGCCATGGACGCCGTCCAAAAGGTCGGCAACGGCCACCCCGGCACGGCCATGAGCATGGCGCCCACGGCCTACCTGCTCTTCCAGAAGTGGCTGCGGCACGACCCGAGCGATCCGAACTGGGTGGCGCGCGACCGGTTCGTGCTGTCGATGGGCCACTCGAGCCTGACGCTCTACGTCCAGCTGTACCTCTCCGGCTACGGCCTGGAGCTGCCCGACCTGCAGGCGCTGCGCACCTGGGGCTCGAAGACCCCGGGCCACCCTGAGGTCAACCACACCCCCGGGGTGGAGACGACGACCGGTCCGCTCGGCCAGGGGGTCGGCAACGCCGTCGGCATGGCGATGGCCGCACGCCGGGAGCGGGGTCTGCTCGACCCGGACGCACCTGAGGGCGAGAGCCTCTTCGACCACACCGTCTGGTGCTTCGCCTCCGACGGCGACCTGGAGGAGGGCGTCAGCGGCGAGGCGTCGTCCCTGGCCGGCACGCAGCAGCTGGGCAACCTGGTCCTCGTCTACGACGACAACCGGATCTCGATCGAGGACGACACGACGATCGCCTTCACCGAGGACGTCGGCAAGCGCTACGAGGCCTACGGCTGGCACGTCCAGCGCGTCGACGACGGCGAGGACCTGGCCGCGGTCGACGCCGCGTTCGCCGCCGCCAGGGCCGAGACCGGCCGCCCGTCGATCGTCGTGCTCAAGACGATCATCGGCTGGCCGTCGCCGAACAAGCAGAACACCGGCGCCGCGCACGGCTCGGCCCTCGGCGACGACGAGGTGAGGGCGACCAAGGAGCTCCTGGGGCTGGACCCGGAGAAGACGTTCGACGTGGCGCCCGAGGTGATCGAGCACGCCCGCAAGGTGGTCGACCGGGGCCGCGAGGCGCACGCCTCCTGGCAGGAACGGTTCGGCGCCTGGACCAGGACCAACCCCGACGCGGCGGCCCTGCTGGAGCGCATGTCCAGCCGCACGCTGCCCGATGGCTGGGCGGAGAAGCTCCCGAGCTGGGACGCCGACCCCAAGGGGGTCGCCACCCGCAAGGCCTCGGGCGAGGTGCTGGCCGCGCTCTACCCGGCGCTGCCGGAGCTGTGGGGCGGCTCGGCCGACCTGGCGGAGAGCAACAACACCGCCGTCAAGGGCGAACCGTCATTCCTCCCCGCCAACCGGCAGACGAAGATGTGGTCCGGCGGTCCCTACGGGCGCACGCTGCACTTCGGGGTCCGCGAGCACGCCATGGGCGCGATCATGAACGGGATCGCCCTACACGGCGGCACCCGCGTCTACGGCGGCACGTTCCTCACCTTCTCCGACTACATGCGCGGCGCGGTCCGCCTGGCCGCCCTCATGCAGCTTCCGGTGACCTACGTGTGGACCCACGACTCGATCGGCCTCGGCGAGGACGGCCCGACCCACCAGCCGATCGAGCACTTCGCGGCACTGCGGGCCATCCCCGGCCTCGACGTGGTCCGCCCGGCGGACGCCAACGAGGTCGCCGTCGCCTGGCGCACCGTCCTGGAGAACAATGACCGCCCGGCCGGCCTGCTGCTCTCGCGGCAGAACCTCCCCGTCTTCGACCGCGGCGAGTTCGGCTCCGCCGACGGCGTGGCCCGGGGTGCCTACGTGCTGGCGGAGGCCTCCGGCGGCAGCCCCGAGGTGATCCTGATGGGCACCGGTTCGGAGGTGCAGATCGCGGTCGCCGCTCGGGAACGGCTGGAGGCCGACGGCGTCCCCACCCGGGTCGTCTCCGTCCCGTGCGTCGAGTGGTTCGCCGAGCAGGACCAGGCCTACAAGGACGAGGTGCTGCCGCCCTCGGTCCGCCCCCGGGTCAGCGTCGAGGCCGGCGTGCCGCTGGGATGGCGGGAGTTCGTCGGCGACGCCGGGCGGATCGTCGGACTCACCCACTACGGAGCCAGCGCCGCCTACTCCGTCCTGTACGAGAAGTTCGGCCTCACCGACGAGGCGGTTGTGGCCGCCGCGCGCGAGAGCATCGAGGTGGCGGCTTCCGGCGCCGCCGTCCCCGCCGGACCGGTCGCCGCGACCGGCGGCCTGCCCCATCCCACCGGCGACCGGTGACCCGGACGTCGAAGGTCCCTCCCCCCAGCCCGAAAGGCACCTGACATGGCACAGAACGAGAAGCTGGCCGAGCTGTCCGAGGCCGGGGTCGCCGTCTGGCTCGACGACCTCTCCCGTGACCGCATCCGCAGCGGCAACCTGCAGTCGATGGTCGAGGAGTACTCGGTCGTCGGCGTCACCACCAACCCGACGATCTTCGCCGCCGCGATCAGCGGCTCGGACTCCTACGACGACCAGGTGCACGCGCTCGCCGTGCGCAAGGTGAGCGTCGAGGAGGCGCTGCGGACCATCACCGCCGCCGACGTCCGGGACGCCTGCGACCTCCTCGCGCCGGTGGCCGAGAGCTCTCCGGGCGACGGTCGGGTATCCCTGGAGGTCGCCCCCGGCCTGGCCCACGACACCGACGCCACCGCGGCCGAGGCCGGGCACCTGTGGTGGCTGGTCGACCGGCCGAACCTCTACATCAAGATTCCGGCGACCGAGGCCGGCCTGCCCGCCATCACCGAGTCGATCGCGAACGGCATCAGCGTCAACGTCACCCTGATCTTCAGCCCCGACCGCTACCGGGCGGTCATGGACGCCTACCTCTCCGGTCTGGAGAAGCGGGTGGCCGAGGGTGGCTCCCTGGCGGGCATCGCGTCCGTGGCGTCGTTCTTCGTCTCCCGGGTGGACAGCGAGATCGACGAGCGACTGGACAAGGCCGGCGCCGACCCGTCGCTCAAGGGCAAGGCCGGCATCGCCAACGCCCAGCTGGCCTACCAGGCCTACGAGGAGGTCTTCTCCTCCGACCGGTGGCGAGCGCTGGAGTCCTCGGGCGCCGTGCCGCAGCGGCCGCTGTGGGCCTCGACCGGCGTCAAGAACCCCGAGTACTCCGACACCATGTACATCAGCGAGCTCATCGCCCCGGGCACGGTGAACACCATGCCCGAGAAGACGATGAAGGCCTACGCCGACCACGGCAGCCCGGGCACCCCGGTGCAGAAGGCCTACGACGAGGCCGCCTCGGTCATGCGGTCGATCGCCGAGGCCGGGATCGACCTCGACGACGTCTTCCGCGTCCTGGAGGAGGAGGCGGTGCAGAAGTTCGTCGACTCCTGGGACGAGCTCACCGCCTCCGTGCGTGCCGAGCTCGAGAACAAGAAGTGACCGTCGCAGTCACGTCCGCCGGGCTGGAGATCCCCGGCGCGGCACGCGACCGCCTCCGGGAGGACGACGTCGCCGCCCGGCTGCTGCGCAAGGACGCCACCCTGTGGGGCCCCGAGGCCGAGGAGGAGGCGGCGATCCGGCTGGGCTGGCTCGACCTGCCGGCCGGCTCCCGGGAACTCGTCGACCGGCTGGCGGAGCTGCGGGCCGAGCTCGCCGCCGAGGGCCTGGACCGCATCGTCCTGTGCGGGATGGGCGGCTCGTCCCTGGCGCCGGAGGTCATCTGCCGGACGGCGGGGGTGCCCCTGGTGGTCCTGGACACCACCGACCCCGGCCAGGTGGCGGCGGCCATGACCGAGCTCGACCGGACCGTCGTCGTCGTCAGCTCGAAGTCCGGCGGGACCGTCGAGACCGAGAGCCAGCGCCGGATCTTCCTGAGCGCCTTCGCTGCTGCCGGCCTCGACGAGAAGGAGGCCGGGGCGCGGTTCGTCGTCGTCACCGACCCAGGGTCCCCGCTCTCGGAGACGGCGGCGGAGATGGGTGCCCGCGCCGTCTTCCTGGCCGACCCCACGGTCGGCGGCCGCTACAGCGCGCTGTCGGCGTTCGGGCTGGTTCCCTCCGCACTGGCCGGGGCCGACGTGGGCGCGCTGCTCGACGAGGCCGAGGAGCTGGCCGAGCACCTGGGCGCGCCGAACAATCCCGCGCTCGAGCTCGGCCTCGCGATGGGCGCCGCCGCGGAGGCCGGCCGCGACAAGCTCGCCCTGGCCGACGGCGACTCAGCCATCACCGGCTTCGGCGACTGGGCCGAACAGCTGATCGCGGAGTCCACGGGCAAGCAGGGCCGCGGGATCCTGCCCGTGGTCCTCGAGTACCCGGACGCACCCGGAGCAGACGCCAGCGACGCGGTGCTGGCCGTGGTCGGCGGGTCCGCGCCCTCCCCCGGTCCGTCGCTCGGCGTCACCGGTCCGCTGGGGGCCCAGTTCCTGGCCTGGGAGTACGCGACGGCCGTGGCCGGCCAGATGCTCGGCATCAACCCGTTCGACCAGCCGAACGTCACCGAGAGCAAAGAGAACACCTCGCGGATCCTGGGCGCGGGCCTCTCCGACGAGGCCCCGGCCGCCGTCATCGGAGCGATCCAGGTGCGCAGCAGCGGGGGCGTGCTCGATGGGGTCGACGTCTCGGCGCTCGACGGGATCCGGCCGGCCCTCGACGCGCTGGTGGCCTCGATCCCACCCCGGGGCTACCTCGCCGTCATGGGCTACCTCGACCGCGTCCGGGACGCCGACGCCTTCCGGCTGCGCGCCGCGCTGGCCCGCCACACGGAGCACGCCGTCACCTTCGGGTGGGCTCCGCGGTTCCTGCACTCGACCGGCCAGTACCACAAGGGGGGCCCTCAGACGGGGGCGTTCTTGCAGCTCACCGGGGTGGTGGAGGACGACCTGCCGGTTCCCGACCAGGCGTACACGTTCGGCACCCTGCAGGCCGCCCAGGCGGCCGGTGACCGGAAGGCCCTGGCCGACCGCAGCCGGCCCCTGCTGCACCTCCACCTGACCGACCGGCACTCCGGCATCGCGCAGCTGCTGGCGGCCCTTCCATGATCTCCAACCCGCTGCGCGATCCGCGGGACCGGCGGCTCCCCCGGGTGCCCGAGCCCTGCGCCCTGGTGGTCTTCGGCATCACCGGCGACCTGGCGACCAAGAAGTTGCTGCCGGCGGTCTACGACCTGGCCAACCGGGGCCTGCTGCCGACGAACTTCGCGCTGCTCGGGTTCGCCCGGCGCGACTGGGAGGACCAGGACTTCGCCGAGCTCTCCCGAGACGCCGCACGCAAGCACGCGCGCACGCCGTGGCGGGAGGAGGTGTGGGAGCAGTTGGCCACCGACATCACCTTCGTGCAGGGGTCCTTCGACGACGACGACGCCTTCGACACCCTGGCCGCCACCCTCGGCGAGCTGGAGAGCAGTCAGGGCATCGGCGGCAACGCCGCGTTCTACCTCTCCATCCCGCCCGCGATGTTCCCCGTGGTCCTCAAGCAGATGCAGCGCACCGGGATGGCCGAGAGCACGCCGGAGCGCTGGCGCCGCGTCGTCGTCGAGAAGCCGTTCGGTGAGGACCTGCCCTCCAGCCGGCAGCTCAACGAGCTGGTCGATTCGGTGTTCGGCGCCGACGACGTCTTCCGGATCGACCACTACCTGGGCAAGGAGACGGTCCAGAACCT
>JALYMS010000245.1 GCA_030773535.1 Actinomycetota bacterium
ATCACCAAGTGCTGCAGCGAGGTCTGCCCGGAGGGCATCCACCTCACCGACAACGGGATCATCCCGCTCAAGGAGCGGGTGGTGGACCGCAAGTACGACCCGCTGACCTGGCTGGGCGCCAAGATCGCTCGCCGCCCGCGAGGCTGACCGGCGGAGTGCTGTGGCCGGACGGGCCCGTGGTGCAGGAACACCACACAGGCACCATGGTGGGAAGTCGGGGGTCCGGCACTAGGCCCTCGTCCTGATCATCGGAGCCGCCGTGTCCGTCGTCGCCAGCGTCGAGGCCTGCACCATCCGGGTGCCGCTGGAGACGCCGCTCGCCTTCTCGACCAGGGGCGTGGTGGCGCGGGAGTACTCGCTGGTCCGGGTGCGCGACGAGAACGGCGTGCAGGGCATCGGCTTCAACTATGCCGGCAGCTCGGGCGGCCCAGTGGTGACCACCGCCGTCCGGGAGCTGTTCGCCCGCCTCGTCGTGGGGGAGGACCCGTACCGGGTGGAGGGCCTCTGGCGCGAGATGTACCAGGAGGCCCTGCTGCACGGTCGTGCCGGATCGGTCATGCGGGCGCTAAGCGCCGTCGACATCGCCCTGTGGGACCACAACGCGCGAGCCGTGGGGCTGCCGCTCTGGCGTTTCCTCGGGGGCGTGCACCGGGAGACCGTGCCCGCGTACGCCAGTGGCGGCTACTACTCCGACGGCAAGACCCCCGAGCTGCTGGCGGACGAGGTCCGCGGCTACGCCGGCGCGGGCTTCGAGGCGGTCAAGATCAAGGTCGGCCGGCTGGGTCCGGCGCAGGAGGAGGAACGGCTCGCGGCCGTGCGCGACGCCGTCGGCCCCGATGTGCTGGTCATGCTGGACGCCAATAACGCGTGGCCCGACCTGCCCACCGCCCTGCGGACGGTGCGGCGGTTCGAGGCGTACGACCCGTACTGGATCGAGGAGCCGTTCTCTCCCGACGACATCGACAACCACGCCCGGCTCGCGCGGGCCACCCCCATCCCGGTGGCTACCGGCGAGATCGAGGCGGGCCGCTGGCGGCACAAGGAGCTGCTGGACAAGGAAGCGGCGGCCATCCTGCAGACCGACGCCGCCGTCGCCGGGGGCGTGACGGAGTTCCGCCGGATCGCCGCGACGGCCGCTAGCTACGGCGTCCCCCTGGCTCCGCACTGGTTCCACGACCTGCACGTGCACCTGGTCGGCGCCACCCCGAACGCGACGTTCGTCGAGTACTTCCCCGACTCCAGCGTGCTGAACTTCCGGGAGCTCCTGGACACCCAGTTGCAGGTCCGCGACGGTCGGCTGGTGCTGCCCACCACCCCGGGTCTGGGCTTCGGGTTCGACGACGCGGCCGTCGAGAAATACCGGACCAGCCCGTGGGCGTGACGGGAGCGCCCCGGGTGTGGATCGGACCCGGAGAGGACCACCGGGTGACCGACGCGGTGCTCCGGTCCGGCGGCCGACTCGTGGAGCCGGCCGAGGCCGACGTGGTGGTGTGGCTGAACCCCCGGCCCGGCGGCCTGGACGGGGTCCTGCATCCCGGGGTGCGCTGGGTCCAGCTGCCGCTCGCCGGTGTGGAGGCCTGGATCGGCGACCCGGTGCTGACGTCGGGACCGCTGTTCACCTCGGCCCGCGGGGCGTACGCGAAGGCGGTCGCCGAGCACGCGCTCGCCCTCCTCCTCGCCGGTTCCCGCCGGCTGGCCGACGCCGCCCGGAGCACCTCGTGGAACCGGCCGGACACGCGCATGCTCGCCGGTGCCGGCGTGGCGATCATCGGAGCCGGTGGCATCGGCATCGACCTGATCCGCTACCTGGCGCCGTTCGACTGCCGGATCACCGCCGTCAACCGGTCGGGCAACCCGGTCGACGGCGCGGACGAGACGCTCCCGGTCAGCCGCTTGGACGACGCATGCGGTCGAGCCGACTACTTCGTCCTGGCCGCCCCGGCGACGCCGGCCACGAACGCGCTGATCGGTGCCGACCAGCTGGCGCGGATGTCGCCGGAGGCGTGGATCGTCAACATCGCCCGCGGCTCCCTCATCGACACCGCGGCACTGGAGACGGCGCTGGCCGCAGGTGCCATCGGCGGTGCGGCGCTCGACGTGACGGAGCCGGAGCCGCTGCCGGCCGACCATCCGCTCTGGACCCAACCGCGGTGCCTGATCACCTCGCACTCGGCGAACCCGACGGCGGCTCGACTGCAGGCGCTGGCGGACCGGGTGGCCGAGAACATGGCCCGGTACGCGCGCGGGGAGCAACTGATCGGCGAGATCGA
>JALYMS010000246.1 GCA_030773535.1 Actinomycetota bacterium
TAGCCGGACGGCATCGCCGTCGCAGGTCCTACGCGTCGGTCGTGGGCGTGCCGGATGGGCATGCGTCTCTGGAACGCACGGGTTCACACCCCAAGGCCGTCCGGCGCGTGGTCAACCCGGTGTCCGCTGTCTGCAGCGCCTCGCGCGCTCCCCGCGGCCGCCCGACTCCGCGCCGGGCGGTCGCTCGTGCGACGAACAGCGGAAGGAGGGACGAGATGGCCATCGTCGTGCAGGAGTAGGAGCGCGTCCTGCTCTACCGGGACGGCAGGTTCGCCGAGGTCCTCGAGCCGGGGCGACACCGTCGTCTGCGGTGGCGCAGGCGACGTATGCGGGTCGTCGTCCGCCCTCGGTTGCTGGTCGTGCCGGCGCAGGAGGTCCTGACCGCGGACGGCCTGTCGGTCAAGATCAGCCTCACCGCCACCGTCCGGATGACGGATCCGCGCCGCTGGTACGAGGCGGTCGAGGACCCGGACGCCTTCGTGTACACCGCGCTCCAGATCGGACTCCGGGAGGTGGTTTCGCGCCGGACCCTCGAGGAGCTGCTCGCGGCCCGTGGCCCGCTCGGTGAGGAGATCCGCGAGCCGGTCCAGGGAACCGCCGAACCGGTCGGCGTCGTCGTGGACGGCGTCGCCGTGCGCGATGTGATGGTGCCCGCGGAACTGCGCCGCGCTGCTGCGGAGGTGGCTGCCGCCCGCGCTCAGGGGCTCGCCGCCCTGAAACGAGCACGCTCCGAGGTCGCCGCGACACGAGCCCTGGCCAACGCGGCCAAGATGGTGGCGGAGCAGCCCGCGCTGCTCCAGCTCCGGACGCTGCAGGCGGTGGAAGCCGGCGGAGCCACCTTCGTGCTGACCACCGAGGCCGGCCGTACGGCGACCCCGCTCGGCGTCCGTCCCGACGCGTGAGCCCCGAGCCTCGGGCACACGCGCAGGGCCGTGGCCCGTGGGCGACTCGCGCAGTACGTCAGCACCCGCTCGGCCTCGGACGTCGGCCATCCCGAACTGCACGAACGGTGATCGGGAACCGGCGTCAGGGGTAGATGCGGCGGCCAGGTGGCAGCGGAGCCACCGGGTAGTCGTCGGGAGTGACGGGTGCGGAAGTCGGGCGCGGACGAGAACGAGCCGATCCAGCCGGCGGGTGAACACGCCGCCGACCTCGCCGAGGTCCGACCCCGCTCCTCCCGTCGGCACCGCTGGCTGGTGCTGGGCGCCGTGATCGCCGCTTTCAGCGCCATGGTCGCCCCCGCTCCGCAGCCACGGGTGGACACGCAGGCCGACGGCGCGGCAGCGGAGGAGACGCGGGCGCCCGGGCCCCCCGATCTGTCCGCCGGCGCGCCGCCCGGTGCCCTCACCCTCGCCGGCGCGCCCGCCCGGGACTCCGACCCCGAGCCGGCCACCCCGGCGGTCATCACCGGCCTGGCCGCCAACGGCATCCCGAACGTCGCGCTCAACGCCTACCGCGTCGCCGCCTACCGCGTCGCCGCCGCCCGCATGGCCGGCGCCAAGCCGTCGTGCGGGATCGACTGGTCCCTGCTGGCCGGCATCGGCCGCGTGGAGTCCAACCACGGCCGCTACGGCGGCGCCGTCCTGAGCCCCGACGGCACGGCCAGCCCGAAGATCCTCGGGCCCGCCCTGGACGGCGGGCAGTTCGCCTACATCGGCGACAGCGACGGCGGCCGGTGGGACGGCGATACCCGCTACGACCGGGCGATGGGTCCGATGCAGTTCATCCCGAGCACCTGGCGCGCCTACGCCATCGACACCGACGGGAACGGCACCCCGGACCCGTTCAACATCAACGACGCGGCCCTCGCGGCGGCGAACTACGTCTGCACCGCCGGCGGCGACCTGCGCACCGACGCCGGGCAGCGGCGCGCGGTGTTCGCCTACAACCACTCCGACAGCTACGTCGCCCAGGTCCTCGCCCTCGCCCGTACCTACGCCTCCGGCGTCCCGGTCGCCGACCTGCCGATCGTCGGCAACACGACCGGCGCCGTCCCGGCGCCGGACTGGACCGGGATCCCGGCGGCCCCCGGCCCGGCCCTCGGTCTCCGTGACTTCTCGTCGTCGCCGGCGGACCAGACAGCCGGCGAGGTCCCGCCACCGAGCGGCCAGCCCGCTCCCCCCGCCGCCGCGGCTGCTGGCGGCGCCGCCCCCGCCGACGGGGCCGCTGGTCCTCAGGCGACAAGCGGCGGTCCGTCACCCGTCGGCGGCAC
>JALYMS010000247.1 GCA_030773535.1 Actinomycetota bacterium
ACCATGTTCAACGCGGTGTTCTTCGCCGGGCTCGAGGACGTCTTCCACAAGCCGCACACCTTCTACATCAGCCGCTATCCCGCCGGCCGCGAGGCGACGGTCTACGAAGGAGCCATCGACCTGCAGTGGCGCAACGACAGCGACACCGGGGTCTACATCGACACCACCTGGACGCCGGGCTCTCTCACGGTCGCCTTCTACGGGACCAAGCGCTACGAGATCCAGGCGATCGAGGGCCCGCGGACCAACCACCGGCAGCCGACCGTCCAGAACAAGGTCGACGACGGCAACTGCACGACCCAGCCGGGCATCCCGGGCTTCGACGTCACCGTCACCAGGGTCTTCCGGGACCTCGGCTCCGGCGCGGAGCTACGGCGGGAGAACTTCCACACCCGCTACGCCGCCGAGGCGGTCATCAACTGCCTTCCGCCCGACCAGGCCCCGCCGGCGCCGGAGGGCGCGACGCCGGGCGGTTGACCGGTCAGCCGGTCGGCCCGTCCCCCGATGGGGCGACGGGCGAGGTCAGGTCCCCGCGGGTCGCCGCTGTACGGCCCCGGCGGGACCTGCGTCCGTGCACACTGAGCCGGTGAGCACCGTTCCGCCGCCGGCCCGCACGGAGGACCCCGTGGCGCTCGGCGGTGCGCACGGCGGCGACGGCCCGCCCACATCCCTTCCGCAGGGACCCTGCTCGTCCCCGTCCAGCGGCGTCGCACGCGCCGGCCGGCTGCGCCGGCTGCCGCCCGGCGCCCGGGTGCCCCTCCGGGTGCTCGGCCAGACCGTCGCCAAGGCCTGGCAGGACCGCATCCTCGGCCTGTCCGCAGAGGCGGCCTTCTGGCAGATCCTGTCGGTGCCGCCCCTCCTGATCGGGCTCCTCGGGTCGCTGGGTTACCTCAGCCTGGTCATCGGCGGGAATTCGGTCCGGGAGATCGAGGACCGGTTGCTGACGGCGTCGGCCGAGGTGCTGACACCCGACGTGGTCGACATGCTGGTCGCTCCGACCCTGGCCGACATTCTGAGGGCCGGCCGGCTGGACCTCCTGAGTCTGGGCTTCCTGCTGTCCCTGTGGGCGGGGTCGTCGGCCACCGCCACGTTCATGAACACGATCGTGATCGCCTACGACCAGCGCGACGTCCGCGGCCCGATCCGCACCCGCCTCAAGGCGCTGTGGCTGTTCGTCGTCGGACTGGTGGTGGCGGTGCTCACCCTGCCGCTGCTGGTCCTCGGCCGCGAGGTGCTGGTCGGTCTGCTGCCCCCCGACTGGCGGCCCACGGCCACGGTCCTCGTCGACGCCGTCTACTGGCCGCTGGTGCTGATCGGCCTGCTCCTGGCGCTGACCAGCTTCTACCACGTGGTGCTGCCGCACCGGCTGCCGTGGCGCAGGCACCTGCCCGGCTCGGTGCTCGCCGTCGCGTTCTTCCTGCTGGCCGCCCTCGTGCTGCGGTCGTACGTGGCCGACGTGCTCACCACCGCGCTGCCCTACGGCGCGCTGGCGGCGCCCATCGGCGCGCTGCTCTTCTGCTTCTTCTTCGGCATGGCCGTCCTGCTGGGGGCCGAGCTGAACGCGACCATCCAGGTCCACTGGCCGGCGCCGCTGCGCCGGCACGAGCGCCGCCGGCGGGAGCGCCGGGCCGCCAAGCTCGAGGAAGCCCGCCGGCTGGGCCTGCTGTGAGCGGTGCTCACTCCTTCCTGAGCTGTTCGTAGACCTCCTTGCAGGCGGGGCAGACCGGGCTCCCGGGCTTGGGGCTCTTGGTCACCGGGAAGACCTCCCCGCACAGCGCCTCGACCATCGTGCCGAGGACCGCGCTCTCGGCGATCTTGTTCTTCCGGACGTAGTGGAAGACCTCATTGGCGTTGCCGGTATCGGACTCGCGGACGTCCGGCCGCTCGAGGATGTCGCTGCTGCTGGTCACGGTGCGCTCCTTCACGTCGCGGGGTACGGATCCCGGACCCCCATGATGGCAGGGTGCAGCCCCCCTCCCCCTCCCCCGAGGTTCTTCGCGCGCTCCTGACCTTCCCGCCGGTGCCCGTGGCGTTGCGTCCGCAGCTCTCCCCGGAGGTGGCCGACGCCCTGGCGTCGGGCCGGCCGGTCGTCGCCCTGGAGAGCACGCTGCTCGCGCACGGGCTCCCCCGGCCGGAGAACCGCGCCGCAGCCGACCGGGTGGAGGACGCCGTCCGCGCCGGGGGCTCGGTACCGGCGACGATCGCCGTCCTCGAGGGCGTCCCGCACGTGGGGCTGACGGCCGAGCAGGTCGACCGGGTCTGCTCGGACCCCGGCCTCGCGAAGCTGGGCATCCGCGACCTGCCGGTCGCCGCGGCGCTGGGGCTGAGCGGCGCGACGACGGTGTCGAGCACCGCCCTGCTGGCCGAGGCGGCCGGCATCGCGCTGTTCGCCACGGGGGGCCTCGGGGGCGTCCACCGGGAGGCCGGGGAGACGTTCGACGAGTCGGCCGACCTCACCGCGCTGTCCCGGACGTCGCTGATGGTGGTCTGCGCCGGCGTGAAGTCGATCCTCGACGTGCCGGCCACCCTGGAGCGGCTGGAGTCGCTGTCGGTGACCGTCGTCGGCTACCGGACGACGACTTTCCCCGGCTTCTACGTGGCCGACTCCGGTAGCACCGTGGACTGGGCGGTGTCCTCGCCGGAGGAGGCCGCAGCGGTGTTCGCGGCGCGGCGCGCCCTGGCGCCGGGTGCGGTCGTGCTGGCCAACCCGCTGCCCACCACCGAGGAGCTGGACCGCGGACTGCACGACCGGGTGATCGCCGACGCGCTGGCCGCGGCGGCCGCCGCCGGCGTGCGGGGCAAGGCCGTGACGCCGTTCGTGCTCGACCACCTGCACCGGGCCAGCGCGGGCGCGACCCTGGACGTCAACGTGCGGCTGGTCCTGCGCAACGCCGAGCTGGCCGGTCGGGTCGCCGCCGTGCTCGCCAGGCAGGTGCCGCGGCCGGGCGCCGCGCAGTGAGCGGCCCCGTGTCGGTCGTGGTGGTCGGCGACGTCAACACCGACGTCGTCGTGGTGGCCGCCGGGGAGCCGGCACCGGGGTCGGACCGGCCGGCGACGATCACCGGGACCATCGTGAGCCTGGTCGAGCCCGGCGGACAGCGCAGCATGCTCGCCGA
>JALYMS010000248.1 GCA_030773535.1 Actinomycetota bacterium
CCATGCCCGACCGGGACGTCCGGTCCGCCGATACTCCACCACGAGCGGGCGACCCGAGGTCCATCGGCGCGCGGCGGCTGTGGACCTGTCCGTGCCGTTCCGGCGAAAACGGGCGGAGCAGGAGGGGCCCGGCGGAGGCGGCGACGGGCTGCCTCATACTCGCGGGTAACCACGGACGCCGGAGTCCTCGAGGGAAGTTGGACCGATGCCCCGCCTTGCGCAGACCGCCGACCTGACCGACATCCAGCGGGAGATCCTCTCGACCGTCCGGAGCTTCGTCGATCGGGAGATCATCCCGAACGCCCAGGAGCTGGAGCACGGCGACATCTATCCGCAGGAGATCGTCGACGGGCTCAAGGAACTCGGGATCTTCGGCCTCACCATCCCCGAGGAGTACGGCGGGCTCGGCGAGTCGCTGCTGACCTACGCGCTGGTGGTCGAGGAAATCGCCCGTGGCTGGATGAGCGTGTCCGGCGTCATCAACACGCACTTCATCGTCGCCTACATGATCATCCAGCACGGCACCCAGGAGCAGAAGGAGCGCTTCCTGCCGCGCATGGCCACCGGTGAGGTGCGCGGGGCGTTCTCCATGTCCGAGCCCGGGCTGGGGTCCGACGTCGCCGGCATCCGGACCAAGGCCACCAAGCAGGCCGACGGCGGCTACGTCATCGACGGCCAGAAGATGTGGCTGACCAACGGCGGCACCTCCACGCTCGTGGCGGCGCTCGTGCGGACCGACGAGGGCGCCGACAAGGCGCACCAGAACCTGACGACCTTCCTCGTCGAGAAGCCGGCCGGCTTCGGCGAGGTCGTCCCGGGGCTCGCGATCCCCGGCAAGCTCGACAAAATGGGCTACAAGGGCGTGGACACCACGGAGCTGGTGTTCGACGGCTACCGGGCGAAGGCCGACGACGTCCTGGGTGGCCTGCCGGGCCGCGGGTTCTCCCAGATGATGGACGGCGTCGAGGTGGGGCGGGTCAACGTCGCCGCCCGCGCGTGCGGCATCTCCATCCGGGCCTTCGAGCTGGCCATCGCCTACGCCCAGCAGCGGGAGACCTTCGGCAAGCCGATCGCCCAGCACCAGGCGATCGCCTTCCAGCTCGCGGAGATGGCGACCAAGGTGGAGGCCGCGCACACGATGATGGTGCGCGCCGCCCGGATGAAGGACTCCGGCGAACGCAACGACGTCGAGTCCGGCATGGCCAAGCTGATCGCCAGCGAGTACTGCGCCGAGGTGACCACCCAGTCGTTCCGGATCCACGGCGGCTACGGCTACTCGAAGGAGTACGAGATCGAGCGGCTCATGCGCGAGGCGCCGTTCCTGCTCATCGGCGAGGGCACCAGCGAGATCCAGAAGACGATCATCAGCCGCGGCCTGCTCAAGGAGTACGCGCTCAAGCGCTGAGCCGGCCCACCGGACGTTCAGCCGGCGACGTCGGCAGGTTCGTCGAAGCGGACGTCGACCTCGTCGACGCCCAACGATCGGGCCAGGCCGGTCAGCATGGCCGCCGTGTTCGTCTCGGCGCGCTCGCGCAGGTTGCTCCCGGCGGCGGCGGCGCTCAGCCGGTCCTCGGCCAGCGCGTAGAGCTCGCTGTCGTCGACCGGGTTGTCGCCGAAGGCATCACCGACCCGCTCGACCAGCCCGCGGTCGCGGTCGAGGACGCGGCTCTCCGCCGGGTCGACGCGCACCTCGCCCAGGCGTGGGGCCGGCAGGACGATGGTCGCCGACGTGCCGTCGACGGACAAGGCGACCCGTCCGGCGTCCAGTCCCTCGAAGTCGACGTAGGCATCTGCCGTGCCGGTGGCGAGGAAGCTGACCCGCTCACCGCTGATCACCGACGGCACGTACCGGGTGTCCACCTCCCGGTCCACGACGACCTGGAACGTGCCGGTCGCCGCGTGGTACTCGTGCAGATCGTCCAGGGCCAGCAGCAGCGGCGTCGTGCTGCGGTCGACCACCTCCTGCCCGAACGGCTCGTCCGGCAGCAGGTCGGCGAGCTGTACGCCGACCGGCACGAGTACGGCCAGGCCGATGCCCGCCGCCAGGAGCCGGCGGGGGATCCGGCGCCGGCGCGCGGCCGGCTCGCTGGGAACGGGGCGGGACGACAGCAGTGTCGGCATGCGCGGCCTCTCGGGGGAGTGGAGGGAGGTCGGTGCTCTCCGTGCAAGCGACCGAGCAAGCCGTGGACATTCCCCGACACGCGCGACACGCCGCGACGCGTGCTAGGCACGGGTCATGCGAGCTGCCGGTGTGGCCGAGTTCGGCGGCTCTGAGGCCCTGCACCTAATGGAGGTTTCGCCCGAGCCGATGGCCCCGGGGCAGGTGCGGCTGCGGGTGCAGGCGGCGGCCGTGAGTCCCACGGACACCCACCTGGTCGCCGGGGCCTACGCCGGCCGTGACCCGGTCAAGACCCCGCCGTGGGTGCCGGGGATGGACGTCGCCGGGGTGGTCGCCGAGGTGGGGGAGGGCGTCGACTCCGTCGTGCCCGGGGATCGCGCGATGGGCATCGTCGTCCCGACGGGCGCGCACGGCGGCTACCGGGAGGACCTCGTGCTCCCCTCCGGCTCCGTGGCCCGGGTTCCGGCCGGGACCGACGCCGTCGCCGCGTCGACGCTGCCGATGAACGGCCTCACCGCGCGGCTCGCGCTCGACCAGATGGGGCTAAGGCCCGGGCAGGTGCTGGCGGTGACCGGCGCGGCCGGGGCTTTCGGCGGGTACGTCGTGCAGTTGGCGAAGGCCGACGGGCTGACGGTGGTGGCCGATGCCTCGGCGGCCGACGAGCAGTTGGTGCGCGGCCTCGGTGCCGACGTCATCGTCCCGCGTGGCGACGACGTCGCCGACCGCATCCGGGAGCACTTCCCGGACGGCGTCGACGGGCTGGCCGACGGCTCCGTGCAGGATGCGCTCGTCGTCCCGGCGGTGAGGGACGGCGGAGCGGTGGCGACCGTGCGCGGCTACCGGGGGGACGGGCAGCCGGGCATCCGCTTCTTCCCCACGTTGGTGCGCCGGGTGGCCGAGGACCGGGCAGCCCTCGACCGGCTGCGGCAACAGGTGGAGGACGGCGTCCTCACGCTGCGCGTCGCGCGGACGCTGCCCGCCGAGGAGGCGGCCGAGGCGCACCGCGAGCTGGCACGGGGCGGCGTCCGCGGCCGGCTGGTGCTGACCTTCTGAAGTCGCGGCGGGTCGCCGGTGCTGATTGGGTGCAGGAACGGTCCCGGCTGCCCGGCCCGGGCGTTCGACGGAGGTGTCGCGTGGTGCATCGGCTGCTGGTCAGCTACGGACGGCCCGATGACCCGGAGGCGTTCGACGCCTACTACCGGGACGTCCACACCCCATTGGCGCTGCAGCAGCCCGGCCTGATCGGGTTGACCATCGGGCACGGGACGTCCCTCGACCCGTCCCAGCCGGCGCCCTACCTCGTCGCCGAGCTCGACTTCGAGTCGGAGCAGGCGATGGGGGAGGCGCTGAAGTCGCCTGAGGGCCGGGCGACCGGGAAGGACCTCGCCAATTTCGCGACCGGGGGCGTCACGCTCGCGCACTTCGACGTGCAGACGGTGCGCTGAGCGGTGAACGGTGCTCAGGCGCTGATCCGCACCCTGGTCGACGCCGGCGTCGACGTCTGTTTCGCCAACCCCGGCACGTCGGAGATGCACTTCGTCGCCGCCCTGGACGACGTCCCCGACATGCAGGCGGTGCTCACCCTGTTCGAGGGCGTGGCCACCGGCGCGGCCGACGGGTACGCGCGGATGGCCGGGCGTCCCGCCGCAACGTTGCTGCACCTGGGCCCGGGCATGGGCAACGGGCTGGCCAACCTGCACAACGCCCGCCGCGGCCGGACGCCGATGGTCAACGTGGTCGGCGACCACTCGCGGTCGCACAAGCGCCTGGATGCGCCGCTGGAGTCCGACATCGACGCGGTGGCCGGCACGGTGTCGGGCTGGGTGCGGCGCTCGCTGACCCCCTCCGACGTGGCGGGCGACGCGGCGCAGGCGGTGGCCACTGCGTCGACCGCGCCGGGGACGATCGCCACCCTGATCCTGCCCGCCGACGTGTCCTGGGAGGACGGTGCCGACGTCGCCGCACCGCTGCCGCGCCGGCCCGCGCCGCAGGTCGCGCGGTCGGTGGTCGAGGACGTCGCGAAGGTGCTGGCCTCGGACGAGCCGGCCGTGCTGTTCCTCGGCGGCGACGTCGTGGCGGTCGAGGAAGGGCTGCTCGCTGCCGGCCAGGTGGCCACGGGCACCGGGGCGCGGCTGATGACCGAGACCTTCCCGGCGCGGACGGCGCGCGGCGCCGGGCTGCCCGACGTCACCCGGCTGCCCTATCCGCCCGAGATGGCGATCGCCGCGCTGGCCGGCACGAGGCACCTGGTCCTGGCCGGCGCGCAGGCGCCTGTGCACTTCTTCGGCTACCCGGGCGTTCCCGGGCACCCGGTCCCCGACGACTGCACGCTGCACGTGCTGAGCGAGGCGGGGGAGGACGGCGTCGCGGCGCTGCGGGCGCTGGCGGAGCTCGCCGCCCCCGACGCCGTCCCCGAGCTGTTGGAGGCGTCGCGGCCGGAGCTGCCCACCGGCGACCTCACGCCGCGGACCATGAGCGCGGTGGTCGGGGCGCTGCTGCCGGAGAACGCGATCGTCGTCGACGAGGCGCTGACGTCGGGGGTGGGCCTGCACGAGCTGACCTCGGGCGCTCCGCGGCACGACTGGCTGGCACTGACCGGCGGCGCGATCGGCGACGGGCTGCCCATGGCGCTCGGGGCGGCCGTCGCGTGCCCCGACCGGCCGGTGATCGGCATCCAGGCCGACGGCAGCGCGATGTACACGATCTCGGCGCTGTGGAGCTACGCGCGCGAGCAGTGCGACGTCACCACGATCGTCTGCGACAACGGCTCGTACGCGATCCTGGAGCACGAGCTGTCCCGGGTGGGGGCGCAGGGGGACGGCGA
>JALYMS010000249.1 GCA_030773535.1 Actinomycetota bacterium
AGCTGGGTCATGCGGTAGCGCACGGTCTGCGGGTGCACGAACAGCTCGGCCGCCACCTGGTCGCGGCGGCCGTGGTGCAGCAGCCAGGACCGCAGGGTCTCGACCAGCTTCTCGCGCGCCCCCGGGCTGAGGTCGTCCAGCGGCGCGAGCGCGGCAGCCCGCAGGTCGGCGAGCGCTTCGCCGTCGGCGCGGAGCACCAGGTCGGTCAGCCGCCGCTCGGTGTCCACCGGTTGGGAGCCCTCAGCCGGCAGTGCCAGGCGCAGAGCTTGACGGGCCCGCGCGTAGGAGGTGCGCACCTCCGTCCAGGGACGGGCCGGGCCCACCACGGCGTCGCGCCCGTCGAGGGAGCGAAGCAGCGCCGGCCGCGACCGTCCCTCGGCGTCCGGGACGAGCAGCACGAACAAATCGGCTGCGGTGTCCAGGCCGGGCAGGTCCTCACCGGACCGCAGCGTGCGCCCGTCGAGGGAGACCAGGGCACCTCGCACCTTCGTCGAGGGCAGGATCACCGCGGTCAGGGTGCGCGGCGGCGGCCAGTCGGCCCGCTCCGCTGCAGCCAGCAGGTCGGGGAGGGGGCCACCGGCGAGCAGCAGCTTGGCGAGCCGCTCCAGATAGCGCTGCCGGACCCGTCCGCTGGTCGCCAGCTCGTCGCTGTGCCCTGCAACGCTCGACGCCGAGAGCTGGTCGATGTAGGCGAACACCAGCTCGGCGAACCGCGCCAGCTGCTCGGCGGTCAGGCCGGCCGCCACGGCGCTCGCGCTCATGTGCCGCCAGGCGGCCCGCGCCCCGACGCGGTACGCCGCGAGCAGGGCGTCCATCGACCGGCCACTGCGGGCCTCTCCTCGACCCAGCTGGTAGGCGCCATCCAGCGCGGGACGGATCGGGGTGCTCGCGTCGGCCCCGGTACTCGCCGTCGCCAGTTCCAGGAAGCCGCCCAGGGCCACCTCGACCGCATTGACGATCACCCGGCCCATGTCGCCGGAGAAGGCGTCGGCGTAGCTGGGGACGTCGACGATGATCTCGGCGACCGTCCGTTCGGCGACGGACGGCAACTCGGCCCGCATGCAGTCGGCGACGGCGGCCGGGATCGCGGTCTCCTCGGGCATCATGGCAACCTCGTCTTGGCTTTGTTCACGGAGAACAGAAGCTACGCCTCGATTCACGTCCGCGGCACAGGTAGTTATGCCCCCGGCTGGACAAGCTCTAGGTATGACGACGACCGTTCCGCGCCCCAGCCCGGCCCGGCCACGAGTCTCCCTGCGCGACCGCGTGCTCAAGCTGGCCGAGTTCGTCACCACGCCGCTCCTGCCCTCGGACTACCTCGACCTGATCGCCCCCCTGCGGTCCGGTGCCGCGCTCCGCGGGCGCATCGAGGCCATCGAGCCCGAGACCCGGGACGCGGCGACGATCGTCATCCGTCCCGGCCGCAGCTGGGTGCCGCACACCCCCGGCCAGTACATCCGGATCGGTATCGACATCGACGGCGTCCGCCAGTGGCGGGCCTACTCGCTCACCTCCGACCGGACGCGCACCGACGGCTGCATCAGCGTGACCGTGAAGGCCATTCCTGGCGGCAAGGTGAGCAACCACCTGGTGCACCGCGTGGAGCCGGGCACCATGGTGCAGCTGGACCAGGCGGCCGGCGAGTTCGTCCTGCCCGATCAGCGGCCGGCCAAGAGCCTGTTCGTGACCGCCGGCTCCGGCATCACCCCGGTCATGGGCATCCTGCGCAACCACGCCGCAGACCTGACCGACGTCGTCCTGGTGCACTCCGCCCCCACAGCCGACGACGTCGTCTTCGGAGCCGAGTTGCGCCAGATGGCCGCCGAAGGGCGGATCCGTCTCATCGAGCAGCACACCGACACCGCTGGGATGCTCGACGCCCGGTCCATCGCCGAACTGGTTCCCGATCTGCACGAGCGCTTGACCTGGGCCTGCGGGCCGGTGGGCATGCTGGAGACCCTCGAAGAACACTGGGAATCGGTGGGAATCGCTGACCGGCTCTACACCGAGCGCTTCCGGCCCCGGGTTCTCGTGACCGGCGAGGGCGGCACCGTCTCCTTCGCCAAGTCGGGCACCACGGTGGAGGCCGACGGAGCCACGCCGATCCTCGACGCCGCCGAGGACGCCGGCGTACTCATGCCGAGCGGGTGCCGGATGGGCATCTGCTACGGCTGCGTCCTGCCGCTGCGGGAGGGCGCCGTGCGCGACCTGCGCAACGGCGAGCTCACCGTCGCCGCCCCCGGGGACGGCGTCCTCATCCAGACCTGCGTGAGCGCCGCCGCCGGCGCCTGCGACATCGACCACTGACCTGATTGGAGCGCGGATACATGACCGTTCTGCAGAAGAAGCCCGAGAACCCGGTCGCTCATCTGACCGCCGAAGACATCGAGCTGCTCGGCAAGGAGCTCGACACCATCCGTCAGGAGATCCGCGACAGCCTCGGTGAGGACGACGCGAAGTACATCCGCCGCGTCATCGACGTCCAGCGCAAGCTCGAGCTGGGCAGCCGCGCCGCTCTGCTCGTCTCGATGTTCCCGCCCGCCTGGTTCGTCGGGACGGTCGGCCTCTCGGTCGCCAAGATCCTCGAGAACATGGAGATCGGGCACAACATCCTGCACGGCCAGTGGGACTGGATGCGCGACCCCAAGATCCACTCCACGACGTGGGAGTGGGACATGGCCAGCCCCGCTGAGCAGTGGAAGCACTCGCACAACGAGCTGCACCACACGTACACGAACGTGATCGGCAAGGACAACGACCTCGGCTACGGCATCATGCGCGTCGACGAGGACCAGCGCTGGCACCCGATGTACCTGGCCCAGCCGCTGTGGAACTTCATCAACGCCTGCTTCTTCGAGTACGGCATCGCCGCCTACGACCTGGAACTGGGCAAGAACCTGGCCACGAAGAAGCGGCGCCAGAACCCG
>JALYMS010000250.1 GCA_030773535.1 Actinomycetota bacterium
CGTCGGCCTCCGTGTCGCGGTAGGTGACCGGGATCAGGTCCGGGTGGGCCAGGTGATGGTCGACCAGCCGCCGGATCACCTCGATCGCCACGTGCTTCTGCCCAGCCGCCGTGTCTGACTCGTAGACCCGCTCGAACATGAAGACCCGCAGCTCGTGCATCACCTCCAGCGCGTCGGGGTCCATGACGACGGCGCCGACGGCATTGTCCGGGGACAGGCTGCCTT
Organism: Actinomycetota bacterium; assembly: GCA_030773535.1. Classification (GTDB taxonomy): domain Bacteria; phylum Actinomycetota; class Actinomycetes; order Mycobacteriales; family Geodermatophilaceae; genus Blastococcus_B. Next base: position 226 of record JALYMS010000250.1, read on the forward strand.
CGACGACGGCGGAGATCATCGCCCCGACCATCTCGCTGCCCGGTTCACCGAAGACGGCGCGGGCGCGGGTCGGCAGGTCGTCGGGCCGCAGCACCCCGGCGCGGATGGCGTCGAGGGCGTCGTGGGAGAGGTAGCCGATCCGGTCGGCGTAGCGCACGCACTCACCCTCGCGGGTCGCTGGGGGCGGGTCGATCTTCCAGCTGTGCGACCGGACGCCGTCGCGCACCTCCCAGGTGAGGTTCAGGTGCTCCAGTACCTCCACGATGCGCACGCCCTGGGCCGCGTGGTGCCACCCGCCGGGCACGTAGGGCTCCAGCGCGTCCTCGCCCAGGTGCCCGAAGGGCGAGTGCCCTAGGTCGTGGGCCAGGGCGATCGCCTCGGCCAGGGTCTCGTTGAGGCCCAGCGCCCGGGCCAGCGAACGGGCGACCTGGGTCACCTGCAGCGTGTGGGTCAGCCGGGTGACGTAGTGGTCGCCGTCCGGGTTGAGGAATACCTGGGTCTTGTGCTTGAGCCGGCGGAAGGCCTTCGCGTGCAGGATCCGGTCCCGGTCCCGCTCGAACGCCGTCCTCAGCGGGTCCTCCGGCTCGGGATGCGCCCGTCCGCGGCTGTCCGTCACCCGGGTGGCTGCCGGGGCGAGCCGCTCCTCGGCGCGCTCGCGCGCCCCCCGGTCGACGCGGGAGAACGGCGGACCCGTGCTCATCCGCAGTCGCCCAGTGACACACCGAGCAGCGCGTCGACGGCGTCGCAGACGATGCGGGGCGCCTCGTCCTCGAGGTCGTTCCCGCCGGCGAGCGAGTCCGCCACCCAGGCGTCGATCAGCGCGATCGCGCCCGGACTGTCCAGGTCGTCGGCCAGCCGCTCCCGCAGGCCCAGCAGGAGCGGTGCCGCCGGCGCCCCGGCGTCCAGTGCCACAGCCCGGCGCCAGGTGGCCAGCCGCTGCTCCGCCGTGTCCAGCAGGTCGGTGGTCCAGGCCCGGTCGGTGCGGTAGTGCCCGGACAGCAGGGCCAGCCGAATGGCCATCGGGTCCACGCCCGAGCCCCGCAGCTTGGAGACGAAGACCAGGTTGCCCCGGCTCTTGCTCATCTTCGCGCCGTCGAGACCGATCATCGCGGCGTGCACGTAGGCCCGCGCGAAGGGTTTGGTCGCGGTGAGCGCCTCGGCGTGGACCGCGGAGTACTCGTGGTGGGGGAAGACCAGATCGCTGCCGCCGCCCTGGACGTCGAAGCCCATGCCGATGGTGTTCAGGGCGATGGTGGCGCACTCGATGTGCCAACCCGGGCGGCCGGCGGTCCCCTTGGGGCCCGGCCACGTGGGCTCCCCCGGCCGCTCGCCGCGCCACAGCACCGGGTCCAGCGGCTGCCGCTTGCCCGGCCGGTCGGGATCGCCCCCGCGCTCGGCGAAGAACCGCAGCATGGTGGCCTGGTCGTAGCCGGACTCCCCGCCGAAGCCGGGAGCCTGCGCCACGTCGTGGTAGACGTCGCCGCTGCCGTCGTCGAGGACGTAGGCCAGCCCCTCGTCGAGCAGGTCCTCGACGTGGGCGACGATCCGCGGGATCGACTCGACGGCGCCGATGAAATTCTCCGGCGGCAGCACGCGCAGCGCCGTCATGTCCTCCCGGAAGAGGGCGGTCTCCCGCATGCCGAGAACGACCCAGTCCTCGTTGTCACGGTCGGCGCGCTCCAGCAGCGGGTCGTCGATGTCGGTGACGTTCTGCACGTAGTCGACGGCCAGCCCGCGGTCGCGCCACACCCGCACCAGCGTGTCGAAGGCGAGGTAGGTGGCCGCGTGGCCCAGGTGCGTGGCGTCGTACGGCGTGATGCCGCAGACGTAGAGGCGCGCGGTGGAGCCGTCGACCCGCACCTCGCGGAGCTCCCCCGAGGAGCTGTCGTGCAGCCGGAGCGGCACCACCGCAGCGTCGCCCGGCAGGACCGGGAGCGCGGCCGCGGGCCAGGACTGCATGAGGCGCAGCCTAGTTCGCGGGCCGCCGCCGATTCACCCGGTCGGCCCCCTGAAGGAATCACGGATAGTGACCGAGGACTACTGCATGTCACTGTCCGTGAGCCTCCGCCGCACCGCCCTCGCCACCGCTGCCCTCGCGCTCTCCGCCCTGGGTGTGGGCGGCGCCGTCGCGCCCGCCGTCGCGGGCGCGGGCGCCGAGGG
>JALYMS010000251.1 GCA_030773535.1 Actinomycetota bacterium
GGGGTTGTCCGCGTCGGCCACCGCGATGGGAGCCCTCGCCAGGATGCGCGCCTTGGCGTCGCGGTAGGCCTCGAAGGAGCCGTGCCAGTCGGTGTGGTCGTCGGCCACGTTGAGGACGGCGGCGGCGGCCGGGGCGATCGAGGACGACCAGTGCAGCTGGAAGCTCGACAGCTCCACCGCGACGACGTCGTAGGCCGGCGTCCCGTCGTCGGCCCGCGCGGTGACCACTTCGACCAGCGGTCGTCCGACGTTGCCCGCCGCGACGGCCCGGCGACCCGCCGCCAGCAGGATCGCCTCGAGCATCGTCACCGTCGTGGTCTTGCCGTTCGTCCCGGTGACCGCCAACCAGGGGGCGGCCGTGCCGTCGGGCGCGCGGACGCGCAGCTGCCACGCGAGCTCCGGCTCACCGATGACCGGTATGCCGCGGCGGGCGGCGTCGGCGAGCAGCGGCGCATCGGGACGCCACCCCGGCGAGGTGACCACGAGGGAGGTCTCCTCCGGGACGGCGTCGAGCGCTCCGAGCCAGGTGGCGCCGGCCGCGCTCAGCTCGTGCAGGACGGCCGGCGAGCCGGCGTCGGTGAGGAGGACGCGCGCCCGCTCGGTGAGCAGTGCCCGGGCCGCCGCGGCGCCGGACACGCCCAGCCCCGCGACGAGGACCGTGCGCCCCTCCAGTTCCACCTGTCCGCTCACAGCGTCACCGTTCGCTCCCGCGGGCCGCTCCGCTCCTCGCTCCATGTCCAGGCCGCCTCCGCGGTCGGTCCGCTCCTCGCTCATTCCTCGCTGCGATGCTCCCTCGCTGTCGGCGGCCGCCTCGCTGACGGGCTTCCGCCCCTGTCCGCTCACAGTCCGACGAAGTCGAGCCAGTCGGCGTAGAACAGCCCGATCCCGAAGGCGACCGCCATGGCCGTCACCAGCCAGAACCGCACGATCACCGTGTTCTCGGTCCAGCCGGCGAGCTCGAAGTGGTGGTGCAGGGGCGCCATGCGGAACACCCGCCGCCGGGTCGCCCGGAAGAAGGCCACCTGGATGACCACCGACAGCGTCACCGCGACGAAGAGACCGCCGAGCACCACCAGGAGCAGCTCCGTGCGGGTGACGATCGCCATCCCGGACATCAGTCCGCCCAGCGCCAGCGAGCCGGTGTCGCCCATGAAGATCCGGGCGGGACTGGTGTTCCACCACAGGAAGCCCAGGCACGCGCCGAGGCCCGCGGCCGCCACCAGGGTGACGTCCAGGGGGTCGCGGACCGTGTAGCAGCCCTCGATCAGCTCGTTGGCGCAGTCGTGCGTGAACTGCCAGAAGGAGATGAAGACGTACGAGGCGAAGACCATCGCCGAGGACCCGGCCGCCAGCCCGTCGAGGCCGTCGGTGAGGTTGACCGCGTTGGAGAACCCGGCGATGAACAGGTAGGCGAGGATCACGAAGGCGATCGACCCGAGGGCCAGCGGCTCGATGTCCCGCACGTAGGAGACGACGGTGGAGGCCGGCGTCACCTGGTCGTCGTTGGGGAAGTTGAGCGCCAGGACTGCGAACGCCACACCCACGACCAGCTGGCCGACGAGCTTCGCGGTCTTGTTCAGTCCGAGGCTGCGGCGGTAGCGGATCTTCAGGTAGTCGTCGAGGAAGCCGACCGTGCCCATGCCGACCATCAGGAAGATCAGGAGCAGCCCGGTGGCGGTGAAGCCCCAGTCCGGCTGACCGGACAGGAACACGTGCGCGGCGAGGTAACCGCCGAGGGTCGCCCCCACGATCACCGTGCCGCCCATGGTGGGCGTCCCCTGCTTGGAGAGGTGGCTCTCCGGCCCGTCGTCCCGGATCTCCTGCCCCAGCCCCTGCCGACGGAAGGCGCGGATGGCCAGCGGCGTGAGCAGGATGGAGATGATCAGGCCGAAACCGGCCGCGATGAGGACGGACCTCACGCGATGACCTCGTCCCGGCCGGACGCCTCGGCCGGGGGAGCAACGGCGAGCAGATCTGCGGCGAGCAGTTCCAGTCCGTAGGAGCGGCTGGCCTTGACGAGGACGACGTCCCCCGGTCGCAGCAGGCCCGACAGCAGCTCGCGGGCGGCGGCCCGGTCCGGCACGTGCACCGACTCTCCCCCTGGGCTCCCCGCGCTCAGCCCGGCAGCCGACGCTCCTTCGGCTATGCCTACCGCATCGGGGCCCACGGCCACGAGCAGGTCGACCCCTGCCGAGGCGGCGTCGCGGCCGAGCCGCTCGTGTTCGGCGGCCGCGTCGGGGCCGAGCTCGGCCATCCCGCCGAGGACGGCGATGCGCCGCTCCCCGGCCAGGCCGGCCAGGGCCGCGAGCGCGGCGCGCATGGACTCGGGGTTGGCGTTGTAGGCGTCGTTGACCACGGTCACGCCGTCCGCGCGGCGCTCGACCTCCATGCGCCAGCGGCTGCGGGACGCCGCCGAGGACAGCGCGTCGGCGATCGCGGCGGGCGGGAGCCCCGCGGCGAGGGCGGCGCCGGCCGCCGACAGTGCGTTGGCCACCTGGTGCTGCCCGACCACCTGCAGCGCCACCGGGTGTTCCTCCCCCGCGGCGACCAACGTGAACCGGGCCCGGGCGGACTCGTCGAGGGAGACGCGGGTCGCCCGGACGTCGGCGTCGGCCGCCGTGCCGGTGGTGAGCACGCGGGCGCGGGTGCGGGACGCCATGCCGAGCACGCGGGGGTCGTCGGCGTTGAGCACGGCTGTGCCGTCGACGGGCAGCGCCTCGACCAGTTCGCCCTTCGCCCGGGCGATCCCGTCGGCGCTGCCGAACTCGCCCAGGTGGGCCGACCCCACGTTGAGGACGACGCCGACCTGCGGGCGGGCCACGCCGCAGAGCCGGGCGATGTGCCCCGGCCCGCGGGATCCCATCTCCAGCACCAGGAAGCGGGTGTCCTGGTCCGCGTCGAGCACGGTGAGCGGGAGCCCGATGTCGTTGTTGTAGGAGCCGGGTGGACTGACCGTCGGCCCGGCCGATGCGAGCACCTGCCCGAGGAGGTCCTTGGTCGACGTCTTGCCCGAGGAACCGGTGATGCCCAGCGTGACTACCCCGCCCGCGGTCAGCCCGGCGTGGACGCCGGCGGCCAGGCGGCCCAGGGCGACCACCGGATCGGCGACCACGACGCAGGGCAGCGCACCGTCGGGCCGGCTGGACAGCGCGGCCACCGCCCCCGCTCCCGCGGCGGCACCCAGGTAGTCGTGCCCGTCGACCCGCTCCCCCGCCACCGCGACGAAGAGATCGCCCGGCGAGACCGCCCGCGAGTCCAGCGTCACCTTCCCGGAGACCCCGGTCGCGCCGTCCCCGGTCAGCTCGCCGTCCACCAGCTCGGCCACCTGGGCCAGGGTCAGCGGGATCACGGCGTCTCGCCCTTCTCGGCCAGGACCGCACGCAGCACGTCGCGGTCGTCGAAGGGGTGCACGGTGCCGGCGATCTCCTGGCCCGTCTCGTGGCCCTTGCCGGCGACGAGCAGCGTGTCGCCGGACCGGGCCATCCCGACGGCGGCGACCAGGGCGTCCCGGCGTCCCGCCACCTCGAGCACCTGGGCGCGCCGGTCCTCCGGCACGTCCGCCACCCCGGCCAGCATCGCCGCCCGGATCGCGGCGGGATCCTCCGAGCGCGGGTTGTCGTCGGTGACCACGAGGACGTCGCTGTCCGCGGCCGCGGCGCTTCCCATCGCCGGCCGCTTCCCCGGGTCCCGGTCGCCCCCGCAGCCGAGCACGGTGATCAGCCGGCCCGGGGTGGCGCCGCGCAGGGCGGCGAGAGCGGTGGTCACCGCGTCGGGAGTGTGGGCGTAGTCGACGACCGCAACGAAGGGCTGTCCGGCGTCGACCGGCTCCATTCGGCCGGGGACGACGGTGTCGGCCAGGCCGGTCAGGGCCGTCGCCACCGGCACCCCGGCGGCGTCGAGGAGTGCGACGGCGAGGACGGCGTTGGCGACGTTGAACCGGCCGGGCAGCCGCAGCCGCCCGGGCCAGCTGCGCCCGCCGGGACCGTGCACGGTGAACGTCGACCCGCCCCCGGGGGCGACGGCCAGGTCGCCGGCCCACCAGTCCGCGGCTCCGGCGACCGACACCGTCCCCGCCTCCGGCCGGAGCGCGGCCAGGCGGCGGCCGGCCTCGTCGTCGACCGTGACCAGTTCGCGCTCGGCCCGCCCGTCGAACAGCCGCGCCTTGGCCTGGAAGTAGTCCTCGAGATCGGTGTGGAAGTCCAGGTGGTCGCGACCGAGGTTGGTGAAGCCGGCGGCGGCGAACCGGATCCCGCCCACGCGGCCCAGCACAAGCGCGTGGCTGGACACCTCCATGACCACGGCGGACACCCCGTCGTCCGCCATCGAGGCCAGCAGGGCGTGCAGCGCCGGGGCCTCGGGTGTGGTGCGCACGCTGGGCACTTCCGTCACCGTCTCGCTGCCCTCGGGGTCCCGGGTCCGCGTACGGGTCTGCACCGTGCCGATCAGGCCGGTGCCCCAGCCACCAGCCGCGAGTCCCGCCTCGACGAGGTAGGCGGTCGTCGTCTTGCCGTTGGTCCCGGTGATGCCGAGGACGGCGAGCCGCCGGCTGGGCTCCCCGTACACGCGGTCGGCCACCGCCCCGACGATCGCCCGGGGGTCGGGGACGACGCACACCGGCAGGCCGGTCGCCGCGGCGTCGGCGCGGCCGGTGGGGTCGGTGAGGACGGCCGCCGCCCCCCGCGCCGCCGCGTCGGCCGCGTACCGCGCGCCGTGCGTGCGGGCCCCCGGCAGGGCGGCGTAGAGGTCGCCCGGCTGTACCTCGCCCGAGGCCAGGGTGACCCCGCCGATGCGCAGGTTCCCGGTGGGGCCGTCGACGACCGGGCCGATCAGGTCGGCCAGATCGGAGAGGAGGAGCGGGCGGCTCCCCGCCGGCCGGGGCACCGACCCGGGTGCGGTCGAGGTCACGGGGCTCCAATCTACCGGGGTGGGGAGGACGCCTCCCGCGGGACCGCGCCGCTCGCGCACGCCGGTGGACGCCTTCCCGCCGTCCGTCCCGGATCCCGTCCGGGAGCCGGCGCACGGCGCCGGGACGGCGGTCAGGGGGTGCCGGTGAGCACGAAGTCCGGCCGCGCCGTCCCCGAGGGGACCACCCCGTTCGCGGTCAGCGCGAACCTCATGATGTCGGCGAACACCGGCGCCGCCACCTGGCCGCCCTCGGCAGAGCTGGTCGGCCGTTCGAAGTCCACCGCGACCACGTACTGCGGGTCGTCGGCGGGGGCGAAGCCGACGAAGGTCGTGATGTAGCCGCCACCGACGTAGCAGTTGCACTCGGGGTTGGGGCGCTGCGCTGTCCCGGTCTTCCCGGCCACGCGGAAGCCCTCGATCTCGCCGAGCGGCGCGGTTCCGCCCGGTCCGACGACCGCCTCCAGCATGTAGGCCATCCGGTCGGCGGTGGTCTCGCTTATGACCCGTGTGCCCGGCGGCACCGGCGCGGGGGTCACTCTGCCGTCCGGGGAGGTCACCGACTCGACGATGCGCGGCTCGACACGGACGCCGCCGTTGGCGATCGTCTGGTAGACCGACGCCATCTGCAGGGTCGTCACCGACACGCCCTGGCCGATGGCCACGTTGGCGGCGCGCACGCCGCTCCAGTCGTCGGAGTCCTGCAGGATGCCGGCGCTCTCCCCGGGCAGTTCGATGCCGGTGGTGCTGCCGACGCCGAAGGCGCGCAGGTACCGCTCGAGCTTCTCGTCGCCCACCTCGCGGGCGAGCATGATCGTGCCGACGTTGCTCGACTTGGCAAGGATCCCGGTCACCGTCCAGTCGATCGGGGCGTGGTCGTGGGCGTCGGTCACCACGCGGTCCCCGGCGGCGATGTGCCCGTCGACGTGCAGCACCGTGTCCGGGGTGGCGGCCCCCTCCTCCAGGGCTGCGGACAGGGTCACGGCCTTGAGGACCGAGCCGGGCTCGAACACGCCGGACACCAGCGGGTTTCCCAGCAGTTCGGGATCGGTCGTCGAGTAGGCGCCCGGGTCGTAGCCGGGGCAGGACCCCATGGCCACGACCTGCGCCGTCTTCACGTCGAGCACGACCGCCGAGGCCCGTGTGGTGGCGCCGTCCGCGCACGCCTCCCCGAGGCGCTGCTGGGTGACGTACTGCAGGTCTTGGTCAACGGTCAGCGTCACGGTGTCGCCGTCCGTGGCCGGGGACGACTCGTCGATGCCCGAGGGGATGGGGTGTCCTCCGCTGCCCACCTCGACCCGCCGCTGGCCGGGGGTCCCGGCGAGCTCGTCGTCGAAGGTCTGCTCGATGCCCGCGAGGCCTGCACCGTCCCGGCCCACGAAACCGATCACCTGGCCGCCCACGGTGCCGGCCGGGTACAGGCGGACCGGGTCGTCCTCGAAGAGGACGCCCGGCAGTTCGAGGGCGTCGATGGCGTCGGTGACCTCCGGGGAGATCTTGGAGGCGAGGACGACGTAGCGCTTGTCCTGGGAGAGCTTCTCGATCAGCTCCGGCACGGGCACGTCGAGCAGGTCGGTGAGGGCCAGGGCGGTGCGAGCGGGATCTCGCACCACGGCCGGGTCGGCGACCACCCGGGAGGCGTCCACGGTGTAGGCGAAGGGGTCCCCGTCCCGGTCGAGGACGGCGCCGCGCAGGGCGCCGACGGGATAGGTCCGAAGCCTGTCCTGCTCGGCGGCGTAGGCGTACTCCGCGCCGTCCACCCCTTGCAGGACGGCGAGCCGGGCCACCACCACCACCAGCAGGGTGATCAGGAAGGCGAGTCCCCATCGGTTGCGCAGCCCGCGCTGGTCCAGCGCCAGACCGGCCCCGCTGCGCCGACTCCCCGGCGCTCGACGGGAGGCGAAGGGGCCCTGGGCTCCCCGGCTACCGGACGGGCGCGCGGCGGACGCGGCACCGTCGCTGCGCCCTGTCGTGCGGGGACCGGCACCCGGTCCGCGGACCGTGTTCGGCACGGCTCACTCCCCGCCGGCCGCGGGCGTCTGCCGGGGCAAGGGTTCCTCCGGCTGCGGAGCCGGCTCGGGGATGCCCCGGAGCACGGCCCCGCCGTCGGGCTCGAGGACGAGGTAGCCAGCCGGTCCCGCGGGCACGAGCCCTTCGGCTTCCGCGGCGCGGGCGATCTGCGCCGGCGTGCCGGCGGTGACGACCCGCTGCTCCAGCCGCTGCACCTCCTGTGCCCGCTCGGCGTTCTCCGCCCGCAGCGCGGTGGCTTTGAGGGAGTCGACGGCGATGACGGTGTTGAGGATCAGCAGCCCGAGGGTGGTGCCGACGAGCAGGGCCACCACGAGCAGCACGAATGGCGCCCGGGACCCCGCGGCCGGGAAGGGGCGGCGGCGCACGCGCGGCGCCGCAGTGGGCACCAGGCGGAGCTCTGGGCACACGGGCGTCGCACGGGCGCCCGCGCGCTGGGCGGCTGGGCGCTGGGCGTCCGGACGTGGAGCGCTCGCGCGCTGGGCGGCCGGACGCTGGGTGGTCCCCGCTGCACTGCTCGCCGCCCCGCGGCCGTTCACGCCGCCCTCCGGATGCGCTCGGCGGCCCGTACCCGCGCGGAGGCCGACCGGGGGTTCGAGGCGATCTCGGCCTCCGGCGCCGCCTCGCCACCGCGCGTGAGCAGCCGCAGCACCGGTCCCAGCTCGGGCATCGGCACCGGCATGCCGGGCGGCGTGCGGTCGGTGGCGCCTGCCGCGAGGGTCTGCTTGACGATGCGGTCCTCGAGGGAGTGGAAGGTGATCACGACGATCCGGCCACCCACCGCCAACGCCTCGATGGCGGCAGGGAGCGCCCGCTCCAGCACGCCGAGCTCGTCGTTCACCTCGATCCGCAGTGCCTGGAAGGTGCGCTTGGCCGGGTGCCCGCCGGTGCGGCGGGTGGCCGCCGGGATCGCGTCCCGGACCAGCTCGGCCAGGCGGGCGGTGCTGGTGAAGGGCTTCCGGGCGCGCTCGCGGTCGATCGCCGCGGCGATGCGGGAGGCGAAGCGCTCCTCGCCGTAGACCCGGAGCACCCGGGCCAGGGCCTTGGCGGGGTAGTTGTTCACGACGTCGGCAGCGGTGCGCGGGCTGCCCGGGTCCATGCGCATGTCCAGCGGGGCGTCGGCGGAGTAGCTGAAGCCGCGGTCGGGGCGGTCGAGCTGGAGCGAGGACACGCCGAGGTCGAACAGCACGGCCTGCACCTCGTCGATGCCCAGGCGCGCGAGGACCTCGGGGAGCTCGTCGAACACGGCCGGGACCAGGGTGGCCCGATCGGCGTGACCGGCGGCGGCGATCCGGCGGGCGGCCTCGGCGCGGGCATCCGGATCGCGGTCCAGTCCGATCAGCCGAAGGCCGGGGTGGGCGTCGAGCATCGCGAGCGCGTGGCCGGCCAGGCCGAGCGTGGCGTCGACGAGGACCGCACCGTTCCCGGCGCAGGCGGGGCCGAGCAGTTCGGTGACGCGCTCCAGCAGGACGGGCACGTGGACCGGAGGCGGGAGTCGGCCCGGCGCCGCGGCAGGACCGGTGGTGCTCATCGTCGGCTGCCTCTCGAACGGTCCGGGGTCTCCCCGCCAATGGTGCCGTGCGCAGGGGCCCGTATGTGGGACGCAGCTGTTCCGGTGCAGCGATGTCGGGGGGTGGGGTGCAGTGGGGAACCGGGGGCGGGGTGGGGCGTCGTCCCACACCGGGAGCCTCCCGCCCCCCGCGGGGCCCCGCCTGGCGTCGGGGAAGAGCGCCAGGTGGTGCCCCGCGGAGGCGGAGGTCGCACACCGGTCCGACCATGGGACCGGCCGGCGTGCTCCGCTGCGGTGCGCGGGGGCGCGTGCCGTTCGGGACCCAGCCGCGGGGAAGGCGACTGGGGCCCGGGCCCGGTCGAGCCGCGGGGAAGGCGGCTCGTTCGGGGCTGGCTCGCGGAACTCCGGGGAGCAGCAGGCTGCGTTGGGCAGCAGGGCGTCCGGGATCACGACAACGTCGGCATCCCCTCGCTCTCCATGTCGGCGTAGGCGGCCTCCTGCTCGGCCACGTAGGCCTCCCAGTTGGCGGCGTCCCAGATCTCGAAGCGGGTGTCCACGCCGACGATGACGACGTCGCGGTCCAGCCCCGCGTACTCCCGCAGGCTCGCCGGGATGGTGATGCGGCCGGTCTTGTCCGGTTCGATCTCCACCATGGAGCCGAAACTCATACGGGCGGCCATGCGGGCCCCAGCGGTGTCGGAGGGGGCCATCGCCGCCATGGCGGCGCTCTGCTCGGCCACCCGGGTCATGGTCAGGCCGTAGATGCAGCGCTCCTGGCCCTTCTTGATCACCATGCCGCCGGAGACCTGGTCCCGGAACCGGACGGGCAGGGCGAGCCGGCCCTTCTCGTCGAGACGCAGGGGGTAGCTGCCGACGAACACCGGATCACCCCCTGCATCGGTCCTCCCACGGGCCCTGCCGAGACCCCGGACGGTCCCTGCCTCCCCACCGGCCGACACAGTAACCCACTAGCCCCCACTGGACACCACTCGTCGCCGTGTCGTGACCGTGCTCCCCCACCCCCGCCCGGCTGGTCCTCGTGGACCGCGGGGAGCTCCGGAACGAGCACGGCGCGCAAGCGTCCGCAGCACGTACGGTGGGAACGTGACGGAAGCGACACGCACCGCGGACGAGACCCCCGGTGCGGCGGTCGACATCGCCGTCGAGGGCGCCCGCATCGCAGCGAACGTCGCCCGGGTCGTCCAGGGCAAGGACGACGTCGTGCGGCTCGCGCTCGTGGTGCTGCTCGCCGAGGGTCACCTGCTGATCGAGGACGTGCCCGGCGTCGGCAAGACCACCCTGGCCAAGGCGCTGGCCGCCTCGATCGACGCGACCGTGCGGCGCATCCAGTTCACCCCCGACCTGCTGCCCAGCGACGTCACCGGCGTGGCGATCTACGACCAGGAGACGCGGGAGTTCGAGTTCAAGCCGGGCGCGATCTTCGCCAACGTCGTCGTGGCCGACGAGATCAATCGGGCCTCGCCCAAGACGCAGTCCGCGCTGCTGGAGTGCATGGAGGAGCGCCAGGTCACCGTGGACGGCGTCAGCTACGAGCTCGCCCGGCCGTTCCTGGTGATGGCCACCCAGAACCCGTTGGACATGGAGGGGACCTACCCCCTGCCCGAGGCCCAGCGGGACCGGTTCACCGCCCGGGTGTCGATGGGCTATCCCGACCGCGCCGCCGAGCTGGCCATGCTGGACGACCGGGCCACCGTCGATCCGCTGGCCGGTCTGCAACCGGTGGCCGACGCGGCCGGCGTGCGTGACCTGGTGGCCGCCGTCGGCCGGCTGCACGTCGCCGACGCCGTCCGCCGCTACGTGGTCGCGCTGGTCGAGGCCTCCCGCCGCTCACCGCACTTGCGGCTGGGCGCCTCCCCCCGCGCCGGCCTCCAGCTGCTGAGGGCGGCCCGAGCGTCGGCGGCCCTGGCCGGGCGCGACCACGTCCTGCCCGACGACGTCCAGGCGCTGGCCGTTCCGGTGCTGGCGCACCGCCTGCTGCTCGCGCCGGACGCGGCGCTCGGCCGGCGCAGCGCCGGCCAGGTGGTCGGCGAGCTCCTGTCCGGCGTCCCCGTTCCGCGCGGGCGCTGACCTCCGATGTCCGGGGCTGCCCGGAGGGCACTGTCCTCCCTGACCTTGCGCGGGCGCTGCCTGCTCGGCGCCGGGGGCGGGCTGCTGCTCGCCGGCATCGGAATGGGTGAGCAGGCGTTCCTGCAGCTGGCGGTCTTCGTGCTCGCCCTGCCGCTGCTGTCCGCGGCCGCGGTCTCGCGGGAGCGGTTCCGTCTGACGGTCCGCCGGACGGTCACGCCTGCTCGCCTCCCTCGCGGCGAGTCCGCGGAGGTGGTCCTCGAGGTCACCAACGCCGACGACCGGCCCGGTGGGCTCTGGGGCCTTACGGAGCCGCTGCCGGCCGAGCTGGGCCGCTCACCGCGGTTCGTCGTCGACCGGCTGGCCGCCGGAGAGACGGCGGCGCTCCGGTACCGGGTGCACGGAGGTCGGCGGGGCCGGCACGTCCTGGGACCGCTGCGGCTGCGCCTGATGGATCCCTTCGGTCTCGTGGAGCGCAGCGCCGTCGGAGCGGACCGGGCCGTCCTGCTCGTCGTCCCCCGGGTGCGACCGCTCGGTCCGGGTGGCCCGGCGGGCGGGCAGGGCGGCGGCGGTGAGGGCTCCCGCCGGACCATCGCCGTGCAGGGGGACGACGACGTCAGCCTCCGCGGCTACCGGCACGGCGACGACCTGCGGAAGGTCCACTGGCGGGCGAGCGCCCGCACCGGCGAACTCATGGTCCGGCTCGAGGAACGACCGTGGCGCGCATCGGCCACCCTGCTGCTCGACACCCGGTCCCGGGCCCACCTCGTGGCCCCGCACGCCCCGCCGCCGGCCGATACCGGCCCGGCCGGAGCGGGAGACACCACCGGCGACACCCTGGAGTGGCTGGTGGAGGCGGCGGCGAGCATCGGTACGGCTCTGGCCCGGCGCGGCGTCGTCCTCCGCGCGGTGACCGACGCCGGCGAGCTGCTCCCTCCCTCCGGCTCCGGGCAGCTGACCCCCGACGACCTGCTCGACCGGCTGGCGACGGTGGGCCCGTCCCGCGTCTCGAGTCTGGCGGGCGGTGTGGAGCAGCTGTGCCGGGCCGCGGGTGACGGACCGGTGATCTGCCTGCTCGGAGCGGTGGGAGCCGACGACGTGGCCGACCTGGTTCGCCGCCGGTCGGGCCCCACCTCCGATTCGGCGGTGCTGGTCGACATCGAGAGCTGGGCCGACGCCGGGTCGGCTGCCGGCCGGCGCAGCCTGTCGACGGCGGCGCGCGGTGCGCTGGCCCGGCAGCGCGAGGAGGCCGCGACCCTGCTCCGGGTCGCGGGATGGCGGGTGGCCCTGGCCCGCGCCGACCGGTCCGTGGCCGACGTCTGGAGCGACCTCGGCGATCCGGTTGGGTCCAGCGCCGGTCGCGCGTTCCTCGGGAGCCCGGCGTGAACCGGCAGGTCCTGGGGACGGCGGTCGCGGCGGCCTGCGCCACCCTGCTCGGTTCGCTCGCGCTGGTTCCCGTCTTCTCGTCGGCTGCCTGGCTGCTCCCTGTCGCCGCCGCTGTGCTGGTCGTGCTGGCCGGCGGTCTGCTCCTGCGGGCGGCAGGTCCCGCCGTCTGGACGAGCCTGACCGACGGACGACCGGTACCAGGCGGAGCCGGCCGGGCGGGGGCGGCCCTCGTCCCGGTCGGTCAGCTCCTCCTGCTCACCTGTCTCCTGACGGCGCTCTACTCCCCCACCCGGGCCGTCGCCGGGATCCTGCCCACCCGGGCGAGCCTCGTGCAGCTCGCCGCAGTGCTCGCGGACGGCGTGGCGGAGATGCGCGAGCAGGCGACCCCCGCCCTGGCTCTGACCGGGCTGCTCGCCCTCACGACGCTCTTCGTCGGGGTCGTGGCGCTCACCGGTGACCTCGTGGCGGTGGTCGGCCGGCGTCCAGCGCTCGGCGGTATCGGACTGCTCGTCCTCGCGTGCATCCCGGTGACCACGACCGTCGGCGGGATTGGGCTGCTCGCCCTCGCGGCACCCGCGGCTGCCTTCACTCTCCTGCTGTGGACCGACCAGCACCATCGGCTGCCGGGGCGGGGGCGCCGGGCGGGCGCTCGGCCCTCGACCGGCGCGGTGTCGGCGGTGCGCATCGGCGTCGCGGCGCTCGCCACGGGCGTGATCGTCGGCGCCGTCGTCCCCACCTTGGACGAGGGTTCCTTGGCCACGGGACTGGGCGCCGGGACGGGCGGTTCGACGGGGACGTCGCTGGACCCGGTGGCCTCGCTGCGGGGCCAGCTGACCCTCGCCGCGCCGATACCGCTGCTGCGGATGGACACCGAGGTCGAGGATCCCGGCTACCTGCGAGCGGTGGCGCTGGACCAGTACGACGCCGCCGGCGGCTGGTCGTTGAGCAACCTGGACGGCGAGATCTCGGTCGGCGGGGACGACCGGCTCGCGCCGATACCGCCGGCGCAGACCGGGCGGGAGGTGACCACGTCCATCCAGGTGCTGGAGCACGACGACCGCTTCCTGCCGCTGCCCTTCTCGCCGTTGTCGGTGCGGGTGGAGGACACCGACCCCGACGACTGGCGTTTCGACCCCGCCACCGGAACCGTGTTCGGCCGGGACGTCACCACCGGCGAGCTGAGCTACACCGTGTCGGCAGTGGAGCCCCGCCCAGCTCCTGGCCTGCTCGCGGGCGCCGGCCCCCTGCTCTCCTTCGACGACGTCCAGGAACGCTTCACGCGTCTCCCGCCACTGCCCGCGGAGGTGACCGACCTCGTGGCGTCCCTCACCGGAGAAGCGGGTGGGCCGTACGAGCGCGTGCGCAGGATCCACGACTACCTGACCGACCGGTCCAACGGGTTCATCTACAGCCTCTCCACCGAGCCCGGGACCAGCGGGGACGACCTGGTGGACTTTCTCCGGCTCAAGCGGGGCTACTGCGAGCAGTACGCCGGGACGATGGCGGTCATGGTCCGCGCGGCCGGGGTGCCGGCGCGGGTGGCCCTGGGCTACACGCCCGGCTCGGCGGAGCGGAACGGCACCCGGCTCGTCACCAGCGACGACGCCCACGCCTGGGTCGAGGTCTACTTCGACGAGCTGGGCTGGGTGCCCTTCGACCCGACGCCGATCGCCGTCGGACGCGCCGTCGACCTCGCCTGGGCGCCGCGGGCAGGCTCGGAGGCCGACGCGCAGGCCGGCGCCGAGCTGCCCGCACCTGCGGCTCCCTCGCAGGCGGCCCCGCTGCCGCAGGAGGACCTCGCGGCCGAGGCGGTGCCGACCGGGGAGTCCGCCGGGCAGGCCTCGGCGGTCCTGGGGCCCTTGCTGGCC
>JALYMS010000252.1 GCA_030773535.1 Actinomycetota bacterium
ACGTGGACCCGGTCGGCAGGACCACGCTCACCTCCTCCGGCGGCGGCACGTCGAAGTACGCGGCCGGCGTGCAGGTCACTCTCCCGACGATCTTCGGACACCGGGACGTGGGCAGCACGGCGTGTCCGGGACGCCACCTGTACGCGAAGCTCCCGGACATCCGGGCCCGGGTCGATTCCATGATGACCTGGAACCAGAGCTTCATCGCTGATCGGTACTACGGGAGTCCGACGCTCCAGCGGACGCTCGGGGAGCCCGTGGGCGGGGAACAGCAGGTCGACGGCGTCTGGTGGCAGGACTACGCGCGCGGCGCGCTGTACTGGTCCCAGGCAGGTGGCACCCGCCTCGTCATGGGCGCCATCCGCAGCAAGTACCTCGCCGCGGGTGGGCCGCAAGTCCTCGGCGCCC
The DNA here is from genome assembly GCA_030773535.1 of Actinomycetota bacterium. Taxonomy (GTDB): domain Bacteria; phylum Actinomycetota; class Actinomycetes; order Mycobacteriales; family Geodermatophilaceae; genus Blastococcus_B. The sequence goes on from JALYMS010000252.1 coordinate 409, forward strand.
CGAACACCGACGAGACGGCGCTGCCCGACGGCGTGGGCCGGGTGAGCGAGTTCGCGAAGGCGTCCATCCTCTGGTCGCCGGCCACCGGCGCGAACTTCGTGCGCGGAGCCATTCGGTCGGCCTGGGAGACGGCCGGTGGGGTGGGCGGGCCGCTGCGGTACCCGGTCAGCGACGAGCTGGTCCTTCCCGACGCGGTCGGGCGGGTCGGGCACTTCCAGGGTGGATCCATCTACTGGTCCCCCGGAACGGGAGCCCGCGTGGTCTGGGGTGCTGTCGGGGGCGCCTACACCTCCGTAGGGGGCAGTAGCGGACCGCTGGGCTATCCCGTCACCGCGGAGACCGAGTTGTCGGGGAATGCCGGGCGGGTGCAGCGATTCCAGGGCGGCCTGATCACCTGGTCCCCCGCGACCGGCGCCCACGTCATCTGGGGGGCCGTGCTCTCCACCTGGACGGCGACCGGGCAGCACACCGGGTTCCTCGGACTCCCCGTCGCCGACGAGCAGACCCTGCCCGACGGCAGGGGCAAGGTCGCACGGTTCCAGGGCGGGTCGGTCTACTGGTCGCCCGCTTCCGGCGCGCAGCCGGTCGGCGGAGCGATCGCCGGTGCCTGGACCGCCACCGGCTCCGTCAGCGGACCGCTGGGATACCCCACCACGGGGGAGCTCCCCGTGGCCGGCGGCGGTCGGCTCCAGCGCTTCCAGGGCGGCGTCACCGTCTGGTCCCGCGCGACCGGCGCTCACGTGCTGTGGGGCGCAGTGCTCGCTGGCTGGACGGCCTCGGGCGGCGTCTCGGGCCCCGCGGGGTACCCCACCTCCCACGAGGCGGTGTCGCCGGTCGCGGGCGGCAGGACCCAGACCTTCCAGAACGCCACGTACTACTGGTCCCCGGCCACGGGAGCCCACGCGGTCGCCGGCGCGACACTGGCCGCCTACCGGAGCGTCGGGGCGGAGCGAGGCAGACTCGGCTTCCCCACGGGCGGTGCGCGTCCCGTCGGGTCCTCCGTGGAGACGCCTTTCCAGGGCGGCCGGATCAGCGTGACCAGTGGTCTCTCCCCGACCATCGCCTACACGCCCTGAACCAGGTGGGTCGCAGGGTGGCTTCTCCCCGCTCGCCCCACGCCGCGAACAAAGGACGAGGCACCACCATGACGTCGAAGCCCCGGTCGGCCTTGCTGGCGGCCCAGTGCCTGATCCTGCTGGCGGTGGCTGCCTGCTCGCAGGAGCCGGTGGCGCCGTCCCCCTCCGCGGACGGCGCGCGGGCGCCGTTCGACCCCCCGACGTCGTCTCCGGTGGAGCCGAGCCCGGTGCCGGAGGACCCGGACCCCGTCGTCGAGGGCGACATCGCGGAGACGGCGTCGCCCGGGACCGACGCTGCGGTGTTCATCTCCTTCGGCGGCTACAGCTCGACGGCCGGCGTCGAGGTGGCCGGATACGTCGCGGACCGCGTGGAGGCCGGCGGGACGTGCGTGCTCACCCTGACCGAGGGACGGCAGGCCCTCAGCGTGAGCGCCGCTGCCATCCCGGACGCTCGGACGACCGTCTGCGGCACTCTGACGGTGCCGGGCGAGCAGGTGCCTGCGGGAACGTGGGAGGCCGTTCTCTCCTACCGGTCCGCGCATGCCGCCGGATCCTCCGAGCCGCTCCAGGTGGAGGTGCCGTGATGCGCCCCCTGGTCCGGCGGATCTCCGGCGCTCTGATCGGCGCCTGCCTCGTCCTGGGAACGGCGCTGCACCTGCCCTTGCCTGCACCCGACATAGAACCGGCCGCCGACCTCCGTCAGTTCCGCCCCGGGAACATCATCGCCGACGCGCTCTTCTACGACGGTCTGTCGATGGATGCCGCCGCCGTGCAGTCGTTCCTCGACGGCAAGGGGCGCTATTGCGTGCCCGGCGCCGACGGCACGCCCTGCCTGAAGAACTACTCCCAGGACACTCCCACGCGGCTCGCAGACAGTCGCTGTGGCCTCTATGCCGGCGCCCCCGGCGAATCGGCGGCCACGATCATCGCCAAGGTCGGGCGGGCGTGCGGGATCAGTCCTCGGGTGATCCTGGTGATGCTGCAGAAGGAACAGGGTCTCGTCCTGGGCAGCGGCGCCGGCCTGTATGCGACCCGTTATCGGAGCGCCATGGGCTACCGCTGTCCTGACACAGCCCCCTGCGACAGCCAGTACTACGGCTTCTTCAACCAGGTCTACAGCGCCGCCCGTCAGTTCAAGAACTACGCGGCCCGGCCGGGCGACTTCGGGCACCGGGCCGGCATGGTCAACCAGGTCCGGTTCTCGCCGACCCTCTCCTGCGGCAGTTCGCCGGTCTTCATCGAGAACGTGGCGACGGCCGGCCTGTACAACTACACCCCCTACCAGCCCAACGCCGCCGCGCTCGCCGCCGGAACGGGTACCGGCGACGGATGCTCCGCCTACGGCAACCGCAACTTCTGGAACCACTTCACGAACTGGTTCGGCTCCACCCAGTCCGTCGGCGGGACCGCGGTCATGGCGGCTGCTGAGCAGGCCGGCGGCGCGGCCACGCTCGGCAGCCCCATCACCGGCATCGTCTGCGGCATGCTGCACGCCGGCTGTGGCCAGGCCTTCCAGGCCGGCTCGATCTACTGGTCCCCCTCCACCCAAGCGCAGGTCGTGTGGGGAGGCGTGTACGCGACCTTCCGATCGCTGGGCTACGAGACCGGCGTCCTCGGGTACCCCACCTCGGCGGAGGTGCCCACGGAGGACGGCGTCGGTCGTCGTCAGTTCTTCCAGGGCGGCGCCATCTACTGGTCCCCGGGCACGGGAGCCTCTTACGTGTCCGGCGCCATCCAGGCCAGGTGGCTGGCGGCCGGGGGCGCCACCGGCAGCCTCGGCTATCCGGTGACGCACGAGTTGCGCCTGCCTGACGGCGTCGGTCGAGTCAGCTATTTCCAGCGCGGCGCGATCTTCTGGTCGCCGTCCACGGGAGCGCACGCGATCGGCGGCGGCATCCTCGCCGCGTTCAGGGCTGCCGGACTCGAGGGCGGCCCCCTGGGCTATCCGGCGACGGGGGAGTCGGCAGCGGCCGCGGGCGCCCGGTCGCAGGAGTTCCGGGGCGGCTCCATCTACTGGTCGGAGTCCACCGGCGCTCATGCGGTCTGGGGAGGGGTGCGGGCCTCGTGGCTGGCCTCGGGCGGCGCTGGCGGCGTCGTGGGTCTGCCCATCACCGGTGAGCTGGACATTCCGGGGAAGCCGGGCCGCTACCAGGACTTCGTCAACGGGTCCGCCTACTGGTCGCCCAGGACCGGCGCGCGGATCGTCGGCCCGGCCGTGAAGGCGATCTGGTCGTCGTCGGGTGGGGCCACCGGCCCACTGGGGTTGCCGTCGACCGACGAGTTCGACGGCCCAGGCGGCAGCCGGACCCAGGTCTTCCAGGGCGGTCAGGTAGTGCGGACCTCCGCGGATGGGCGCGTGGTCTGGGGAGGGATCTACGCGGCCTGGGTGGGCGCCGGAGGTCTTGCCGGTCCGCTGGGCGCCCCGACCACCGCGGAGGAGCCCGACACGAAGCAGGGCAGGGTGCAGCGCTTCAGCGGTGGACTCGTGTCGTGGTCCGGGAGTACCGGAGCTCATGTGGTCTGGGGCGCGATCGGGCATCGGTGGGCAGCCACGGGTGGAGTGGACGGTCCTCTGGGTTACCCGACGAGCCCCGAGCGCTCCATCGGGAGCGGCCGTGTCCAGACCTTCCAAGGAGGATCGGTCTACTGGAGTGGCGGCACGGGGGCGCACCTGGTCACCGGCGCCATTGCCGCGACGTGGCAGGCGTACGGCGGGGCGACCGGCGCCCTCGGTTTCCCCACGAGCGACGAGCTGCCCGGTCCGGGCACCGTGGGACGCGTTTCCCACTTCGAAGGGGCGGTTCTCTACTGGTCGCCCGCCGCCCGGACACGACTGCTGACTCCCGCCGTCCTGGCGGCCTACACCACCGCCGGCGGCGAAGCCGGTCGGCTGGGTGCACCGACGAGCGACCGGACGTCGACGTCGAGCGGAGGGCACCGTGTCGACTTCGTGGGTGGGTGGATCGACGTCGACTCGTCCGGCCGGGCCCAGACCTATTACCGCTGATCGCGAACCGCCGCCCTGAGCGGGGCCTTCGTGAGGCGGCTGCACGGCACCGCCCGGCTGATCGGGAGATCGGACCGGTACACGACCGGCACAGTGCGTCAGTTGTAGCGGCGCGCTGTGCCGGTCCCTGCGGAAGCGCTGCACGTCGACCCGCAGTGCCTGCGCCGTCGCGCCTGCTCGGCTGATAGACCAGCGCTCCGGGGTCGTCGAGCAGCGGGTCGCAGGGGCGGGGGAGCGCAGAACTGCTGTGGGGCGGATGAGCCCTCAGCCGGCAACGGGCGCAGCGATGGCCCCGCGCGACCTGCTCGCCAGAACGTGTTCCGGAGCAGTGGCCTGCACGCTCAGCGCCGCGGACGGGGGTGCGGTCGAGCGACGCCCATCCGAGGGCCGTCGCCGGCGCACGAAGCGGACCTGGGTCGGCGCGCGTTTCGACGACGGACCGGCGTCCGGCCTCCCGCAGGCCTCGCACCTACCGAGCCTCGGACGGGAGTGCGCAGGCAGGAATGGGTTCTTGGAGTTCTTCGGTGAGTTCGACGGCGTAGATGCGCACGCCTCCATCGGAGTAGACGAGGGAGAGCGAAGGTGACCGCGACAGACCCTGCAGTCCGGCGATGTGCCGGAACTTGGGACGGAGGAACCCCTTCCCGACGAACACGAAGCGGATGTCCTTCGCGGCGATCACGTCGCGGACCTCCTGACTGCTGTCGAGGCAGTTGAAGTGGTCCAGCAGGATCTGCTGGCGCGGCCCCATGCGGGAGCCGGGTGCGACCGCGTGCCCGAAGATCGGCCGGAGGCCCTCGAGCGCCAGCATGTAGGGCGAACCGTCATTGGCGTCGTTCATGACGGTGCCGCCGTCGGAATGCTGGCTGAGCCATTGCATGGCTTCCTGCTCGGCTGCTGAGAGGTGTCGCTCGCTCTGGTACCCCTTCGCCATTCGCGCTGCGTTGCTCGGCACGTACAGGCCGCCGCTGAGCAGCAGGAGCGCAACCAGGACGGCACCGGCGATGAGGGGACGACGAGGGCCGGCCGCGGGCGAGGCGGGCTGCAGCCGCAGCGACGCGCGATGGATCGTCTCCACGAGGACGTGGAAGCCGTGAGCGGCCAGAGGTGCCAGCGCCAGGACCACGAGCGCCGCGAACCGCCATCGGTCGTTCCACCAGGGGCGGGTGAGGTCCTGGACGAAACGGGAGTCTGAGGAAGCGGCCATGACGAAGAGCGCCAGGAACACTGCGCCACCGGCCAGCCACCACCACAGGTACACGGCGGTCTGCAGCGTGAGCAGCCCGACGAGGACGAGCCCGACGAGCCAGTACTGCGGTGCCGGCGCCCGGTGGTTCAGGAACAGCATGTCGCCGACTGCCTGACCGACTGACTGAACGGCGGGCCAGTCGACCTCGGCGCCGACGGTCGACGTGCGTACGGCGCCTGCCACCGCAGGGGCGCCGATGGAAAGGGCGGTCAGACCTACGGCGGCGAGGACCCCGAAGTCGCGCCAGCGGCGCGCGCCTGGTGCGGTCCACCGCTGCACCAGGAACGGGATGGCCACCACTCCGGCAGAGAGCGCGGTCGCAGTCTGCACGCCCAGCAGCGCTGCGGCGGAGATACCGGCCGTGAGCACGAGGGCCGGTGACCGCCGGTCCAGCACCTCCAGCAGCAGCAGGAAGAATGCGGGCAGCAGGGCGATCCCGGTTGCGTACGGCAGGAGCGGCCCCCGCCAGAGGGCGTCATAGGGGAAACTCGCGAAACCGGCGAGCAGTACCGGCGTCAGAGCGACCACCACGGTGGGTGCGCCGAGGCGCCGCAGCAGCGCCGCAAGACCCAGTGCCGCAAGGGCTGGAATGAGAAGTGTCTGCGCGTTGACGACCTCGAACGTCCCGGCCCCGGTGGTCTCCGCCACCACGGCCGCGAGCGCGTGGTAGGTGTTGGGGTAGAACGTGGCTACGTTCTCCCAGTTGATCAGCGTCGTCACGCCGCTCGGGTCGATGTTCCCCGTGTCCGCGATGAAGCGGACGGCATTGGCGTGGAAGATGTAGTCCCAGTCCTGGTTGGGGTTGTCGGACCGCCCGAACCCCGCGTAGATGACCGAGGCCGCGACGACAGCACCGGTGAGGACGCCGCCCGCCGCGGCGATGTTGCGGCCCCTCCACTGCACCGTCCCGGCTGCCTCCAGCGCGCCGCGGGCCGCACGCAGCGGCGACGTGCCGGTCAGCCATCTGATCCCCAGGGTCACGAGGAGGCCGACCGCGACGGCGACCGCGAAGGTCAGCGGCGACCAGGGCAGTGCGACGACGCTCGCCACCGTCGTGCAGGCGGTGACCAGGCCGTAGGTGACGAGTGGGGCGGCGGTGACGGCGGTCGTGACACGGGCGCCTGCCAGCAGCGCCACGACCGCGCCGGGCAGGAAGAGCACCGCCGCGAACGCCGTGAGAACTACGAGGAAATCCAAAGCCACCAACATTCCCTGCCGTGAGACGAGCGGACTTCAACACGGTATGTCAGCAATCCGTTACGGAACAACGCGCCGCCACATCACCGGTCACAGCTTTCCCAGGCTACTCAGCGACCTCGGTCGCGCGCCGGGACGAGACCGGCCTGGTCCCGCAGGTAGCGTGGCACCATGTCCACGATCACCGCGCCCAGTGTCAGGAGTTGGCGCAGAGCAGCCGACGACCTGGTGCAGGGGTGGCGGCAGCGGGAACTCTGGGGTCACCTGGGTTGGCAGGACATTCGCCAGAGGTACCGCCGATCGGTTCTGGGGCCGATCTGGATCACCATCAGCATGGCTGTCACAGCGGTGGCGCTGGGCATCCTGTACGCCGGTCTGTTCGGCAACGAACTCTCCGTGCAGCTCCCCTACATCCTGGTCGGCTTCATCATCTGGGCCTTCGTCAGCGGATGCATCAGTGAGGGCTCCGAGGTATTCATCGCCAACGAGGGGCTGATCCGGCAGCTGCCGGGCCCATTGTCCGTACACGTCTATCGGCTGGTGTGGCGACAGATTCTCTTCTTCGCCCACAACCTGATCGTCTATGCGGCCATGTTCCTCATCTTTCCTCAGCCGCTCGGCTGGGCCAGCCTCATGGCTTTCCCTGCATTCTTGTTGCTGGCGATCAACGGTGCCTGGGCCGCTCTGCTGCTGGGTATCGTGACGACCCGATTCCGCGACCTGACGCCGATCACGCAGAGCCTCGTGCAGCTGCTCTTCTTCCTCACCCCGATCGTCTGGATCTACGAGGACCTGCTGAACAGCGGCAACACCGCGATCGCCGAGCGGGCGCGACTCGTCGAGTTCAACCCGCTGCTCCACTTCATCGAGATCATCCGGCAGCCGATGCTGGGCGCCGACCAGCACCTGCGGCACTGGGTGGTGGTCCTCGTCATCACCGTCCTCGGCTGGGCGCTCACCCTCGTGGCGCTGAAGCGGTACCGGTCCCGAGTGTCGTACTGGGTGTGAGCGCGGTGGAGAACAAGGCTCCGGTGAGCATCACCGCGAGGGACGCCTGCGTCGACTTCCCCATCTTCGACGCCAAGAGCCGGTCGTTGAAAAAGACCGTGATCGGTCTGGTCGGTGGCAACATCGCCACGGACACCAAGGTGCCGGTCATCGAGGCGCTCCGCGACATCACCCTGGACCTCAAGCACGGCGACCGCGTCGGCCTGGTGGGGCACAACGGCGCGGGCAAGTCCACGCTCCTCCGGCTGCTCGCCGGCATCTACGAACCGACGCGGGGCTCCGCCGAGGTCCGGGGACGGGTCGCACCGGTCTTCGACCTCGGGGTGGGAATGGACCCGGAGATATCGGGCCTGGAGAACATCATCGTGCGAGGGCTGTTCCTGGGGATGACGCGCAAGCAGATGGAGGAGCGCATCGACGACATCGCCGACTTCACCGAACTCGGCGACTTCCTCCGCATGCCGCTGCGCACCTACTCGACCGGGATGCGGATCCGGTTGGCGCTGGGCGTGGTGACCAGCATCGATCCCGAGATCCTGATCCTCGACGAGGGCATCGGCGCTGTCGACGCCGCGTTCCTCGACAAGTCCAAGAAGCGCCTGTCCGAGCTCGTCGACCGCGCCGGTCTGCTGATCTTCGCGTCGCACTCCGACGAGTTCCTCCGGGAGCTGTGCGACACGGCGTTGTGGATGGAGCACGGACGGATCCGGGAGCAGGGCGACATCGAACGGGTCCTCCAGGCCTACAAGGGTCGACCGTCGTGACCGGTGCTGGACCGGCGGTGCAGGGTGCACCCACGCAGGGGATCGTCGTCGCGGTCATCGTGACGCGGGACCGTCCGGTGCTGCTCGCGCAGAGCCTGGCGGCCATCGCCGCGCAGACCAGGCGCCTCGACCACGTCGTCGTCGTGGACAACGGTCCGCACGAGGCGGTGCGGGAAGCGGTCGACGCCAGCGGGCTGCCGGCGACCTACCTGCCCAGTCGGCGCAACCTCGGCGGTGCCGGTGGGTTCGCGCTCGGGATGCTGCATGCCCTCGCGCTGGGAGCCGACTGGGTGTGGTGCGCCGACGACGACGGCCGGCCCGCCGACCCCGCAGTGCTGGCGACCCTGATGGCCGCCGCCGAACGGCACGGGCTCGCGGAGGTCTCCCCGATGGTCACCGACCTGGCGGACCCCGACCGGCTCGCCTTCCCGCTACGGCGGGGACTGCAGTGGCGACGCCGGCGCAGTGACTTCGAGGGGATGGAGCTGCTGCCCGGGTACGCGTCCCTCTTCAACGGGGCACTCTTCCGGGCCGAGGCCATCGACGTCGTCGGCGTACCGGACTATCGGCTGTTCTTCCGCGGCGACGAGACCGAGATCCATCGCAGGCTGGTCAGGTCCGGGCTGCCGTTCGGGACCTGCGTCGACGCCGTCTACCTCCACCCCGAGGGGACCACGGAGTTCCAGCCGATCCTGGGCGGCTGGCTGTCCGCGCAGTATCCCGCCAACGACGCGAAGCGCTTCTTCACCTACCGCAACCGCGGCTACCTGATGGCCCAGCCCGGTATGCGGTGGTTGC
>JALYMS010000253.1 GCA_030773535.1 Actinomycetota bacterium
GCGTCGCCCGCGTCTGCCTGGCCCTGGCCGAGCATCCCGAGGACGTCCGGCGGCTGACCATCAAGGGCAACACCGTCGCCGTCGTCACCGACGGCTCGGCGGTGCTGGGCCTCGGCGACATCGGCCCGGGCGCCTCCATGCCCGTGATGGAGGGCAAGGCGGCCCTGTTCAAGCGGTTCGCCGACATCGACGCCTGGCCGATCGCCCTCGACACCCAGGACGTCGACGAGATCGTGCGCACCGTCGAACTGATCGCTCCGGGCTTCGGCGGCATCAACCTCGAGGACATCTCCGCGCCGCGTTGCTTCGAGATCGAGAAGCGACTGCGCGCGAAGCTGGACATCCCGGTGTTCCACGACGACCAGCACGGGACGGCGATCGTCGTGCTGGCCGCCCTGCGCAACGCCCTGCGCGTGGTGGAGAAGCAGATCGAGGACGTGCACGTCGTCGTCGCCGGCGGCGGCGCGGCCGGGACGGCGATCGTCTCCCTGCTGCTGGAGGCCGGCGCTCGGAACGTGCTGATCTGGGACCGCGAGGGCATCCTCTCGCCCGATGACGAGCGCCTGTCGCCCGCCAAGCTGGACCTGGCACAGCGCACTAATGCCGAGTGCCGGCGGGGCGAGCTGCCCGACGCGCTCGTCGGCGCCGACGTGTTCATCGGCGTCAGCGCGGCCAACGTGCTGCCGGTCGAGGCGCTGGCCGGGATGAACGACCGGGCGGTGGTCTTCCCCATGGCCAACCCCACTCCGGACGTCGACCCGGTGAAGGCCCGGCAGTACGCCGAGATCGTGGCCAGCGGGCGCTCCGACCTGCCCAACCAGATCAACAACGTGCTCGCGTTCCCCGGCGTCTTCCGTGGCCTGCTCGACGCGCGAGCCACCGAGATCAGCCCCGGGATGCTGCTCGCGGCGGCCGACGCGCTCGCAACCGTCGTCCGCCACGACCAGCTGAACGCCAATTTCATCATCCCGAGCGTTTTCGACCCGGCCGTCACCACCGCGGTGGCCGCCGCCGTCGCCGACCAGGCGCGGCAGGAACCCGGCGCCACCGCGGAGGTCAGCGGCATCGAGACCACCTCCGCGTGATCTCCTCCGCCTGATCCCGGCGCCCGGCGCGCCGCCGGGACCAGGTGGCGGGCTCAGCGGCCCCGTACGCGGTTGTAGCGGTCGAGGGCGACCAGTCGCTCGTGCGCGTGATCGATGATCGGCGCGGGATATCCGGCCGGGACGCCTCCCGGCGCCGTCCACGGCTCGTGCACGTGCTTCGGGTCGAGGTCGCGCAGCTCCGGCACCCAGCGCTTGACGTAGGCGCCCTCGGGGTCGAACTTCCTGCCCTGCGTGACGGGATTGAAGACCCGGTAGTACGGCGAGGCGTCGGTGCCCGTTCCCGCGACCCACTGCCAGCCGTGGTTGTTGCTGGCCAGGTCGCCGTCGACCAGGTGCTGCAGGAAGTACCTCGCGCCGCCGCGCCAGTGCTGGTGCATGTCCTTGACGTAGAACGACGCGACGATCATCCGCACCCGGTTGTGCACGTAGGCCTCGCCGAGCAACTGCCGCATGCCGGCGTCGACGATCGGGAAGCCGGTCCGGCCCTGTTCCCAGGCGGCGACGAGGGATTCGGCGTCGGGCCCCGAGTCGTGGTCCATCCCGGAGAGCTGGGGATCGAGGTCCTCCCGGGCCGAGTCCGGCCGGTGCCACAGGACGTCGGCGTAGAAGTCCCGCCAGGCGAGCTCGTCGGTGTAGCGGCGAGCGGCCTCTTCCTCGTTCCCGGCGAGGTCGGTCAGCTGGGTGCGCGGGTGGATGCACCCGTACTTCAGGTACGCCGACATCCGGCTGGTCCCCTCGACACCGGGGGAGTTGCGCGCCCCGTCGTAGCCGGTCAGCCGCTCCTCCTTGAACCGCTCCCAGGCGGCCAGGGCGGCGGCCTCACCGGCCGGCGGCAGCTCGGCGTCCACCCGCGGGACCGGGGGCGAATCCTCGGAGCGGACGCCGGAGGTCCACCGAACGGCCTGCGGACGTGGAGCCGGCGCCCGCCAGCCGTGCTCGCGCCAGGCCCGCGAGAACGGGGAGAAGACCTTGAACGGCGTTCCGTCGGCCTTGGCCACCCGGCCGGGAGTGACTGCATAGGGGGAGCCGGTTCGCACCAGCGGGACGCCGGCCAGCGCGCCCTCGACGGCGTCGTCCCGCCGCCGCCCGTAGGGGCCGGCGTCGGCCGAGATCTGCACGCTCTCCGCGCCCACCTCGGCCACCAGCTCCGGGATCACCCGGGCCGGATCCCCCGAGCGCAGCACCAGAGCGCCGTCGGTCTGCTCCCGGAGCTCGGCCAGGCAGTCGAGCAGGAAGCGACGGCGCGGGTTCCCGGACGGACCCCAGAGGTGCCCGTCGAACACGAACACCGGCAGCACCGACCCGTCAGGCCCGGCCGCTTTCAGCGCGGCCAGCAGGGCCGGGTGATCGCCGAGCCGGAGGTCCCGCCGGAACCAGAGCAGGGCGGGAGGCACCGCCCGAGGGTAAGGACATTCGGGGCTGGGCGCTTCGGGGGCGTTGTTCTCGCTGTGGGGGGTCCTGCAGGACTGCTGTAGCAGGAGGAACGCCCCCAGAGGGGGGTCGTGGGCTCCTGGCGCGGGATGTCCCCCGATCGGGGACGGCGCGGCTGGTCGCGACCGGGGACGATGGTCAAGTGCCGGAGTTGCCCGAGGTCGAGGCGCTGGCCGCGTTCCTGCGGGAGAACGCCGTCGGCCGCGTGCTGACGCGGCTCGATCTGGCTGCGGTGCAGGCGATCAAGACGTTCGACCCGCCGCTGTCCGCCCTCGCCGGCCTG
>JALYMS010000254.1 GCA_030773535.1 Actinomycetota bacterium
ACTACTTCGAGGGTCTGACCCTGGCCGACATCGGACGCGTCCTCGGGGTGACCGAGAGCCGCATCTGCCAGATGCACACCAAGGCAGTCCTGCAGCTGCGGACCAAGCTGGCCGACATCGCCTGACCCACGCGGTGGACACGACAGTTGAGCAACGGACGTGACCGAGGGGGTAGATACGGTCGTGCCGTGACCGACGCTGTCGAGGAGACGCTTGCTAGCGAAGGCGTCACGCACGTCGTCAGAGTTGGGCAGACCGTGCGCCGTCCTCTGCGGCCGTTCACGCCCACGATCCAGGCGTACCTGGCATACGTGCGTAGCCGGGGATTCACCGCGTGTCCGGAGCCGCTCGGCTACGACGACGAAGGACGTGAAGTCTTGTCGTATGTGGCTGGAGACGTGCCGGTGGAACCTCTCCCTGCCTATGCGACGACCCGCAAAGCGCTGGAGAGACTGGCGGCGCTCATTCGTCGCCTGCACGATGCGGCCGACGGTTGGCCTTCGCCTGCGGATACGACCTGGGGTGGCATCCCCGGCGTGCGGCCCGCCGGGCTGGTTTCGCTGTTCGACGAGCCGGAACTCGTGTCGCACATGGACTACTGCCCCGGCAACGTGGTTTTCGACGACGGCCTTCCGGCTGCGTTGATCGACTTCGACCTAGCCCGGCCGACCACGCGCATCGCCGACCTCGCCAACGCGCTCTACTGGTGGGCGCCCTTTCTGGATCCGCTGGACCGGGCTCCCTCGCTCGTCGATGCAGACGTGCCCGCCCGGGTGCGCGCCTTCGCCGACGCATACGGGATGACGGCGGACCAGCGCGCCAGGTGATACCGGTGGCGAACCGAATGGTGGCCAACTTCGCTCTCACGCCCCGAGCTGCCGCGGAAGTCGACCCTGTCTTCCGGCGGTGGTGGGACGGAGGGGTCAGGGATCGAATGCCGCGAGCCGTGGAGTGGTTGTCCAGGCAGTCCACGGCTATCGAGACCGCGCTCTGACACCACCAACGCCAGGTCCGGACGGTGCGCGGGCTGTGACTCACGCGTCGACTCACGCGTCCGCCATCGACACGAGCCCGGCCGGTCCTTCCCACCGGCGGCTGCCCGTCACCAGAACAGGGGACCCGCACCGGCCGGTGGATATTTGGGCAGACGCAGCGGGTCCGATGGTCACCACTCCGACTTGCGGTCACCCGGCTCTTCCCCCAGGCGCGGGGCTTCTGCCCGCCACCGCCACCGCCGGACCCACGGAGGAGCAGTATCAAGGGCATGCATGTGTCGTTTCTGTACTTCGACGGTTGCCCGAACTGGCAGGTGGCCGACAAGCGGCTACGCGAAGCCCTGGCCCAGGTCGGACGCGGTGACGTAACCGTGAACTACCGCGAAGTGACCACGCCTGAGCAGGCGGAGGCGACACAATTCCGAGGATCGCCGACGGTCCTGGTCAACGGGCGTGACCCGTTCCTGGACGAGGGCAGCCCGGTGGGACTGTCCTGCCGGGTCTACCGCACCGAGGACGGCCTGGCCGGATCACCGACCGTGGAGCAACTGGTGGCGGCGTTGCGTTGAGGCGCTCCGGGGCCGCCGGACTCAGGCCGCCAACCCGGTGGCCTGCGGCTGTTGTGGGCGAGAACTGTCTACGACCTCAGTGACTACGCCAGGACCCCTGGCTGGGCGCGTGAACTGTCGGAGAGACAGGCTGCCGGCGATGGCCAAAACGAAGATGCATGCCGACGAGATCGAGACCGACGCCACGCTCGTCCGTCGCCTTCTCGCTCGCCAGTTCCCGCAGTGGGCCGAGCTGCCCATCACCGTGGTGCTGTCCTACGGAACAGATCACGACATCTACCGCCTCGGCGAGCACCTCGTCGCGCGCCTTCCCCGCATCGGGTGGGCCACCGAGCAAGCGGCGAAGGAAGCGATGTGGCTGCCTCGACTCGCGCCGCACCTGCCCCTCGCCGTGCCGGTGCCGGTGGCGACGGGGCAGCCGGGCGAGGGTTACCCCTACGACTGGGTGATCCACGAGTGGCTGCCCGGGAAGCCCGCTGACGGAACGCTGCACGACCTGGAAAGAGCGGCAGTGGACCTCGCCGCGTTCGTCACCGCCCTCCGGGGAGCCGACACGACGGGCACACCGATGCGTGCACCGGGCAGCCGCGGGGCGCCGCTGGTTGAGCTGGACGACGAAGTCCAGCGATCGATCGCCGAACTGGGGAACCGCATCGACGGTGCTGCCGCTCTCCGTTCCTGGGAGCGGTCGCTCCACGCACCCCCGGAGCGAGGCTCCGCAGTCTGGGTGCACGGGGACCTGCTCCCCGGCAACCTGCTGGTGCGGGACGGGCGGCTCTCGGCGGTCATCGACTTGGGCGGACTGAACGTCGGCGACCCCGCCTGCGACCTGCAACCCGTCTGGAACGTCTTCACAGGCTCCAGCCGGCGCACCTTCCTCGACGAGTTGCACGTCGACGAGGGCACGCGCCTGCGAGGCCGGGGGTGGGCCCTGGCCCAGGCCGTTCTCGCGCTGCCCTACTACTGGGACACCAATCCCGGGATCGTC
>JALYMS010000255.1 GCA_030773535.1 Actinomycetota bacterium
AGGCGGCGCAGAACCAGGTGCACGTCCGGGAATAACTGCCGCGTCGGCAGCCCTGACCCTGGTGAGCACACGCAGCGTCACGGGGTCACCTGATAGTGGCTGGTCGTGGCCATCCAGGTTGACTCTCCGTCACGAAGACCGGAGGGTCGTTGTTTCTGGAGGACGCGTCACTGCGTCCACCATCCGGGGGTACGGGGGAAGTTCCATGGGCGAGGGCAAGAAGGCACGCGTGTCGAGGGGTCAGACGCCGGCAGGTGCGGCGAACCTGTTCGACCGCGGTGAGCCGACCGGCGGGCGCGCGGGGAGCATGCACAACGCGCTCCGCTCGGCCTCGGGCCGGCCCTCGCTGGCCGAGGCTGCCCGCCTCAACAAGGACGCCGAGCTGGCCCGGGCCGCAGAGATGGCAGCCGAGGCGGCCGCGTCCGGCGTCGACGCGGACACGGCCTTCGACTCCACGTCGGTCCGCCCGCTCCGCCAGCTCCGGCCCGTGCCTCCCCTGCCTCGCGCTGCCGCCCGTGACCTGGCGAAGCCCCTCCCGCCCCTGCGTCCGGTGTACGACCCCTTCTCCGCGCGGCGACGGCAGGCCCCTGCCTGGCTGGTCCGCTACACCGTGAGCCTGGTCGCCGGGGACGTCGCCGCGTCGGCCGCCGCCGCGGTCGCGGCCTTCCTGATCGCCGGCACCTCGGTCGCCCTGGTGGCGGCGCTGGTCTTCGCGGCAGCGTGGCCGGCGCTCGTGACGACGTCGGGCGGCTACGCGGAGCGCCGCCTGGGCGCGGGCGGGGACGAGTTCCGCCGCGTGCTCCTGGCCGGTCTGCTGTCCGTCGCCGTGCTGAGCACGTCCGCCCTGGTCCTCGCGCTGCCCGAGCTGCGCAGCTTCGTGCTGGTCGGCGCCCCGACGGCGACGCTCCTGTCGTTGCTGAGCCGGCTGGGGCTGCGCCAACGGCTGCACGCAGCCCGCCGCCGCGGCTCGATGACCAAGGACGTGGTCGTGGTCGGCCGGGAGATCGCGGTGGTCGACCTCGTGCGCCGGCTGCGCCGGGATCCCTCCGCCGGGCTGCGGGTGGTCGGCGCGTGCGTTCCCAACCCGCGGTCCGCGGCGCTGCTGGCCGGGGAGGACGTGCCCGTCCTGGCCGGTATGGAGGACGCTGTCGCGGCCCTCGATCGGGTGCGGGCGGACGCCGTCGTCGTGGCCTCGGCGAGCGAGACCGCCGGCCAGTACCTGCGCGACCTGTCCTGGCGGCTGGAGGGCACCAACATCGAGCTGCTCGTCGCGCCCGGGCTCGTCGAGGTGTTCCCGGAGCGGCTGCAGGTGCGCCCGACGACCACCTTCCCGCTCATCCACGTGCGGGAGCCGGAGTTCCGTGGGCTGCGCCGGGTCGTGAAGTCCATCTTCGACCGTTCACTGGCCGCTGCACTGATCGTCCTGGGTGCTCCGGTCTTCCTGCTGCTGGCGCTGGCCGTGCGCTTGACCAGCTCCGGGCCGGTGTTCTACCGGCACCGCCGGGTCGGTATGCGTGGTCAGGAGTTCGAGCTGCTCAAGTTCCGCAGCATGATCGTGAACGCGCCCTCGGACGAGGAGCTGATGGCGCTCAACGAGGGCAACGACGTCCAGTTCAAGATGCGCCGCGACCCGCGGGTGACCAGGGTGGGCGCCCTCCTGCGGCGCTCGTCCCTGGACGAGCTGCCTCAGCTCTTCAACGTGCTCCGCGGCGACATGTCGATCGTCGGCCCGCGGCCGCACGTGACGCGCGAGGTCGAGCAGTACGGGCCCGACATGCACCGCCGGCTCCTGGTCAAGCCGGGGATCACCGGCCTGTGGCAGGTGAGCGGCCGCTCGAACCTGACGTGGGACGAGTCCGTCGAGCTCGACGTCCGTTACGTCGAGAACTGGTCGCTGTCGCTGGACCTGCGGATCATCTGGCGCACCGGTCGTGCGGTCATCCAGGCGGCCGGCGCGTACTGAGGCGTGGTGGGGGACGGCGCCCGCACGCTCCGGCGGCGCCGCCCTCCGCGGACTAACCTGGGTGCCCGGGCTCTGCCGTACGCGTTCGGCGTGCGGAGCCCCGGATCCTCAGGAGTGACGGCTCAGTGACCTTGCGCGGCGTGCTCGACGTCGTCCTCACCGACCCCGGCATGGCGCGCGTGGTGGCTTCGGCGGGCAGGGCGGGGCTCGCCGTGACCGCTCCACCGCCCGTGCAGCCGCTGGTGGCGGCCGCGCTCGCGGCGGCGAAGCCGGGCGCGGCCGTGCCG
>JALYMS010000256.1 GCA_030773535.1 Actinomycetota bacterium
CCGGCCGCCATCCGCGACCTGGCCCAGCAGCTCGGGCTCCGGCCGACGAAGAGCCTCGGCCAGAACTTCCTGCACGACGCCAACACGATCCGCCGGATCGTGCGCACCGCGGAGCTGCGACCGGACGACGTCGTGCTCGAGGTGGGTCCCGGACTCGGCTCCCTGACCCTCGGCCTCCTGCCGGCCGCCGCGCGAGTGGTGGCCGTCGAGATCGATCCACGGCTGGCCGCTCGGCTGCCCGCCACGGTGGCCGACCGGACGCCGCACCTGGCCGACCGGCTCACGGTCGTCGAGGCGGACGCGCTGCGGCTGACCTCCCTGCCCGGGCGGCCCCCGACCTCGCTGGTCGCCAACCTGCCGTACAACGTCGCGGTGCCCGTGCTGCTCACGCTCCTGGAGCTCTTCCCGACCCTCGACCGGGCGCTCATCCTGGTCCAGGCCGAGGTGGCGGAGCGGTTGGCGGCGGCCCCCGGCACCGACGCCTACGGCGTCCCCTCGGTGAAGGCCGCCTGGTACGGCGAGGTGCGCCGGGCCGGGTCGGTCGGCCGGCGCGTCTTCTGGCCCGAGCCGAACGTCGACTCCGGGCTGGTCGCACTCGTCCGCCGCCCCCCTCCCCACGGCGACCGGCGGGCCACCTTCGCCGTCATCGACGCCGCCTTCGCCACCCGCCGCAAGGGCCTTCGGGCGGCCCTGGCCCGCTGGGCGGGCAGCCCGGCCGCTGCCGAGGCGCGGCTCCGGGCCGCCGGCATCGACCCGGCCACCCGCGGGGAGCAGCTGTCCGTGGCCGACTTCGCCCGGCTCGCCGCCACCGCTCCGGTGCAGCCGCAGTGACTCCGGACGTCGTCACTGCCCGGGCCCCGGCGAAGATCAACGTCCATCTGGCGGTCGGCCCACTGCGGCCCGACGGGTTCCACGAGCTGCGCACGGTGTACCTCGCGGTCTCCCTCTCCGACACCGTCACCGCGACGCCGGGCAGCGGGCTCAGCCTCCGCGTGACGGGAGAGGGAACGGGTGCGGCGACGGGCGGGGACGTCGTCCCCACCGACCGGCGCAACCTCGTCTGGCAGGCCGCCGAGCTGCTGGCCCGGCACGCCGGGGTGCCGGCGGACGCGTCCCTCGCCGTCGACAAGTCGATTCCCGCGGCCGCCGGCCTGGCCGGTGGCAGCGCCGACGCCGCTGCAGCGCTGGTCGCCCTGGACGCGCTGTGGGGCACGCGAGCGAGCCGGGCCGACCTCGCGGGGCTGGCGGCCGAGCTGGGCAGCGACGTCCCGTTCAGCCTCCTCGGTGGGGTGGCACTGGGCTCGGGGAGGGGGGAACTCCTCTCCCCGGTGCTCTCCCGGACGCGCTCGCACTGGGTTCTCGGCATCGCGGGGGAGGGGTTGTCCACCCCCGCCGTCTATGCCGAACTCGACCGTCTCCGGGCCGCCGGCCGGGTGCCGGACGGCGCGGATCTGGCCCGCTCCGAGCCGGTTCTCGCCGCGCTCCGGGGTGGATCGACGGCCGCGCTGGCCGCGGGGCTCGGCAACGATCTCCAGGAACCGGCGCTCGCTCTGCGGCCCGCCCTCCGGCGGGCGTTGGCGGCGGCCTCCGACGCCGGGGCGGCCGCGGTCCTCGTGAGCGGCTCGGGTCCCACGGTCGCGGCGCTCGCGGAGGACGAGGCGGCCGCCGTGCGGCTGGCCGCTCGGCTGGCCGGCGAGGGAGTCTTCCGGACCGTGCGGGCCGTGCACGGCCCGGTGCCGGGCGCCCGACTCGTCGACTGAGGCCGGTCGGTCAGGCGCGTCCGGCCGGGCGGACCGGACCGTCGACCAGGACGGGCTCGGGCTCCAGGTGCGCCAGCCCGTTGTAGACCAGGTTGACCAGGTGCGCGGCCACCTCGTGCTTGGGCGGGGACCGGGTGTCCAGCCACCACTGACCCACCAGCGCGACCATGCCGACCAGGGCCTGGCTGTACAGCTCGGCGAGCCGGTGGTCGTATCCGCGGGCGTCGAACTGCTGGGCGAGGATGTGCTCGACCTTGCGGGCCACCTCGCCGATCAGCGAGGAGAAGGTGCCGGCCCCGGTGGAGACCGGCGCGTCCCGGGTGAGCACCCGGAAGCCGGCGGTGTCCTCCTCGATGTAGTCCAGCAGCACCAGGGCGGCCCGTTCGAGCAGCTCGCGGGGCCGGCCGGGCGCCGACAGCGCCGAGGTGAAGCGGTCCAGCACCAGCTGGAGCTCGCGGTCGACGACGACCGCATAGAGCCCGTCCTTGCCGCCGAAGTGCTCGTAGACGACCGGCTTGCTGACGTCGGCGCGGGCCGCGACCTCCTCGATCGAGGTGGCCTCGTACCCCCTCTGCCCGAACAGCTCCCGGCCGATGTCCAGCAGCTGCTGCCGTCGCTGGGCCCCGGTCATCCGGATCCGCGGGCGGGGAGCGCTACCGGTCATGTCGCAACCTCATGGCTTGCCCCTCGTGGGTGGTCGTGCCTGGGTGCTGGTGCCTGCGTGTTGCGGCCCGGCTGCGCAACCGCCCGGGCGGCCTGCGGAGGGGCAGGTCGCCCGGGCGGACGATGCGGAAGACGACCGTCAGGCGGCCGGGACGGCGTCCCGACGCTTGGCAGCCAGCCGGACGGGGTCGGGCCACTTGACGTCCCGAGCCCAGCCGAGCTTCTCGAAGATCCAGATCACCCTGGCGCTGATGTCGATCTGACCGCGCAGCACCCCGTGACGAGCGGAGGTGGGGTCGGCGTGGTGCAGGTTGTGCCAGGACTCCCCGCCGCTGAGGATCGCCAGCGGCCAGAAGTTCGTCGCCCTGTCCCGGGAGGTGAACGGCCGGTTCCCGACGACGTGGCAGACGGAGTTGATCGACCAGGTCACGTGGTGCAGCAGCGCGACGCGCACCAGCCCCGCCCAGAAGAAGGCCGACCAGGCGCCGGCCCAGCTCATCGTGACCAGACCACCGATGAGGGTGGGGAGGGCGAAGGTGAGGAACGCCCACAGGATGAACAGCCTGCTCGTGCGACGCACGGCAGTGTCCTTGACCAGGTCGGGGGCGTAGCGAGCGGCGTTGGTCTGTCGCCGATCGAACAGCCAGCCCAGGTGCGCGTGCCACATGCCCTTGGCGAGGTTCCGGGCACCCGGGCCGTAGCGCCACGGGGAGTGCGGGTCGCCCTCGCGGTCGGCGAAGGCGTGGTGACGACGGTGGTCGGCCACCCACTGGACGACCGGGCCCTGGACCGCCATGCCACCGACGGCGGCCAGTGCCACGCGCAGCGCCTTGTGGGCCTTGAAGGAGCCGTGCGTGAAGTGCCGGTGGTAGCCGACGGTCACGCCCAACAGCGTCAGGAAGTAGAACCCCACGAACAGGGTCACGTCGGTCCAGGACAGACCCCACCCCCAGACGGCCGGCACGACGGCGGCCAGCGCCAGGAAGGGCACGATCACGAACACGTAGAGCGTGACCTGCTCGACGATGCCCTTCTCCGCGCCGAGGGCGGTCGCGGGCAACCCGGCGTTCGGGTCCGCCGTGCGTGGAGGAGCGGTGGGCCGGGTGAGCGCAGGAGCGGACAAGAAGACTCCGGGAGGCGAGGTGGGGAACGGCCCGGCAACAGCGCTCTCGCGCGTCCCTGGCTGGGGCTTCGTAGTCGTAACCTACGGGAGCGTAGGGAACCCGGCGACTCGGGACCGGGCGATGGCCGGGCTCCGGCCGCCGTCCCGGCGCGTGCCCTCGGCCGTGCCCGGCCCTAGGCTCGCCGGGGGTGCCGCTCTTCGGCGCCTCCGCGGCGGTCGCCCGCGCCGTGGATGGGGGATGGGGTAATCGGCAGCCCGCCGGCCTTTGGAGCCGTGCAGTCTCGGTTCGAGTCCGAGTCCCCCAGCTGTTCGATCCTTCCCGCAGTTCGTCCTGTCGCCGTCCGAGGAGATCCGTGACCCCGCAGGAGAGATCGGCGCCCACCCCGCCACAGGTGGCGGCCGTCGTCGTCCTCGCCGCAGGCCAGGGCACGCGCATGCGCTCGTCCACGCCCAAGGCGCTGCACACCCTCGGCGGCCGCAGCATGCTCGGCCACGTCCTCGCCGCGGCCGAGCCCCTGGCTGCCGGCGCCACCGTCGTCGTCGTCGGCGCCGGCCGAGAGGCGGTCGAGGCACACCTGGCGCGCATCGCACCGGGGGCCGTGCCGGTGGTGCAGGAGGAGCAGCGGGGCTCGGGCCACGCCGCCGGCGTGGCGCTGGCCGCGGTGCCCGACCTCGAGGGCCCGGTGCTGCTGCTCAACGGGGACGCGCCCCTGCTGCGGACCGCCACGGTGGCCGAACTGGTGAGCACGCACCTGCGGGAGGGGAACGCGCTGACCGTCCTCACCGCCGAGGTTCCCGATCCCACGGGCCTCGGACGCATCGTCCGGGACGCCGACGGCGCCGTGCGCGCGATCGTCGAGGAGCGCGACGCCACCGAGCAGCAGCGGGCGCTCCGCGAGGTCAACGCCGGCGTCTACGTCGGGGACGCGGGCGCCGTCCGCCGCGCCCTGGGCCGGATCAGCACCGACAACGACCAGGGCGAGCAGTACTTCACCGACGTGCTCGGGCTGCTCGTCGAGGAAGGCGCGCCGGTCGGCGGCCTCGTCGCCGACGATCCGGACGACGTCCTGGGCTGCAACGATCGGCGCGAGCTGGCCGCACGCCGCCGGACGCTGAACGACCGCGTCCTCGACGACCTGATGCGCGCCGGCGTCACCGTCGTGGATCCGCAGACCACCTGGGTCGACGTCACGGTGACCGTCGAGGCCGACGCTCTCCTCGAGCCGGGAACCCAGCTGCTCGGGACCACGCGGGTCGCC
>JALYMS010000257.1 GCA_030773535.1 Actinomycetota bacterium
CCCGGGGCGCGGCGCGGCCGTCCCGACGCCTCCGCCGGCGGCAGGTGTCGCCGGCGACCGGACCCCCGGTGCGCTCCTCGGTGACCTGCTCTCCGCCGCGGCGCCGCGACTCCCCATCCGCGACCGCGCCCGGCTGCGCGCCACCTATCCCGGCGCCTCCGACGCCGAGATCGCCGAGCAGCTGGTGAGCCGGGCCGCCCGGATGACGAGCGGGATCGGCGCCGCGACCGGTGGACTGTCCGCGGCGCACTGGTTCGCCCCACCGTCGCTACTGGCCCTGCCGCTGGAACTCGGCGCCGAGACCGTGCTGATCGCCGGGGTCGAGGTCGTCCTCATCGGTGAGCTGCACGAGCTCTTCGGGCAGCCGGCCCCGGGGGACGCCCGGGACCGTGCCGCCGCCTACCTGGCCAGCTGGTCGGCGCAGCGGTCGGTGTCCGGCGCCGGCACGGCCGGCCTGGGATCCGTCCTCGGCACCGCGGGCGTCCGCGCCCTCCGGCGCAGGGTCACCCGCAGGCTCGCCGGCAACGTCACCACCGCCGCCCCCTTCCTACTCGGGGCGGCCCTCGCCGGCCGGGGGAACCGCCGGGCGACGGAGACCCTCGCCGAGCGGATCCTCACCGACCTCCACGGACCCCGCCCGGCGGGTCCCGAGGGTCCGGGCGCGCGCCGCTAGGGTCGTTCGCGTGCCCGAGTCCAATTCGTCCGAGCTCGACGTGCCGGTCCGGCTGACCCCTGGGGGGCAGTCCCCCGGGTACGCCCTCCCCGGCGACGCCGGCGCGGATCTGACGGCCGCGGAGGACGTCGAGCTGGCGCCCTTCGAGCGCGCCCTCGTCGGCACCGGTGTGGCGGTGGCGATCCCCGAGGGGTACGCCGGTTTCGTGCACCCGCGCTCGGGTCTGGCGCACCGTCTGGGGCTGAGCCTGGTCAACGCGCCGGGCACCATCGACGCCGGCTACCGAGGGGAGATCAAGGTGAATCTGATCAACCTCGACCCCACCCGTCCGCTCGTCCTGCACCGGGGCGACCGGATCGCCCAGCTCGTCGTCCAGCCCGTGGTGCGTGCCCGATTCGTGCCGGTTGCCGAGCTCCCGGGGAGCGAGCGGGGCGAGGGCGGCCACGGCTCCACCGGCGGGACCGGCGGCGCCGCCGCGAACGCCGCCGTGGCCGGGGGGCGGGTCTGATGCCGTTCGGCCGTCGCCGCAACCGGATCGACCGGAGCCTGCGCGAGCGTGGTGTCCCTCCGGAGCCGCAGCACCGCGTCCGTGAGGTGGACGCCACCAGCGGCCCCTACGACGAGGCTGACGCCCCGGCCGACGGCCGCCCTCGCATCGATCTGGGTGCCATCCGGCTGCCCGCGCTACCCGGCATGGATCTCCGGGTCGAACTGAGCCCCCAGCAGAAGGTGGTCGGAGCCACGCTCCGCTACGGGGACTCCCAGCTCCAGGTGTCAGCGTTCGCCGCCCCCCGGGCCGCCGGGATCTGGGACGACGTCCGCACGGAGCTCGCCCGGAGCGCCTCAGGGCAGGGCGGCTCGCTGCGCGAGGTGGAGGGTTTCTTCGGGCCGGAGCTGGCGGGCACGATCATGGCTCCGCCGCCCGCGCAGCCCGGGGCGACCACTCCGCCGCAGCCGGTGCGCAGGGCGGCCCGCTTCCTCGGTGTGGACGGTCCGCGCTGGTTCCTGCGCGGCATGCTCACCGGCCCCGCCGCCGAGAACGCCGAGGCCGCCGCACCGCTGGAGGAGGCGTTCCGCGGGATCGTCGTCGTCCGTGGCAGCGCCCCCATGCCGGTCCGCGAGCAGCTGCCCCTCACCCTGCCCCCGCAGGCGGCTGCGCAGCTCGCCCGCTCGCGGCCGGGGGGCGGGCAGCCGGCCGGTCCCGTTCCTCCGCCCGAGTGACCGTCGCCGCCCCGCGGGTCCACCGCTACGGGCCGGGGCCCGACCGGTTCCTCGAGCTCACGCTGCCCGACCGCGCCGGTGCCGCCCCGGTGGTGATCGTCGTGCACGGCGGATTCTGGCGGCCGGCGTACGGGGTCGAGCTCGCCCGTCCCCTGGCGGCTGACCTCGCCGGGGCGGGCTTCGCCGCGGTGGCGGTCGAGTACCGCCGCGTCGGGGAGGGGGGTGGCTGGCCGGGCACCCTGGCCGACGTGGCGGCGGCGCTGGACTGCCTGCCCGGGCTCAAGGAGGCCGCCCGACTGGACCTCACGGACGTCGCCGCCGTCGGTCACTCCGCGGGCGGGCAGCTCGCCGCCTGGCTCGCCGCGCGGGACCAGCTGCCCCCGGGCGTCCCGGGAGCCGCACCCCGGGTGCGCGTGACCACGGCGGTCCTGCAGGCGGGTGTGCTGGACCTGGACGCCGCGGACCGGCAGCGGCTGGGCGGCGGTGCGGTGCGCGCCTTCCTGGGCGGCTCCGCCGACGAGGTGCCGGAGCGCTACGCCGCAGCCGATCCGGTGCGGCTGCTGCCCACCGGGGCGCGGGTCCTCTGCGCGCACGGGTCCGCGGACGACGTCGTGCCCGTGGAGCAGAGCCGGCGCTACGCGGACGCGGCCGCCGACGCTGGTGACCGCGTCGAGCTCCGCGTGCTCCCCGGGGACCACATGACGCTGATCGACCCGGCATCGGCCGCGTGGGCCGCCGTCCGCGACTGGTTGGCACACGGCCGGGCGGCCGCGCCGTACGCTTGATCCCGTGACCTCTACCCGTTCCCCCGGCTGGTTGTCGCGGAGCCTGCAGCGGCTGACCGCGGACGACCAATCCCTGGACGCGGAGGAGCTGCGGGCCGACGCGGCGAGTGCCGGCTGCGAGCCGGTCAGTTCCTGCCGCAAGGGGGCCGTCGTCACCGTCACCGGCCGCCTCAAGTCGGTGGTCTACACCCCGCGGGAGACCGTCCCCACGCTGGAGGCCGAGCTCTTCGACGGCTCCGGCTCGGTCACGCTGGTGTGGCTGGGCCGGCGGCGCATCCCGGGCATCGAGCCGGGCCGCACGGTGACCGCACGCGGACGGTTCGCGGCCTTCGACGGCAAGCGGGTCATCTACAACCCCTGGTACGAGCTCGGCGCCGGCTGACCATTACTCGATGAGCGCTGTAGATGAGCCGGCCGACGTGCACGGCAGGAGCTCCGGCATGCCCGAGGCCCGTGACGAGGGGAAGGTCTCGTTCGACCGCCACCTGGTCCTCGAGCAGCTCGGCGGATGGCGCGGGATGGTCGACGCCACGGTGCCCACGGTCGCCTTCATCGTGGCCAACTCGGCCGCCGGGCTGCGCACCGGCATCTGGGCCGCGCTGGGCGCAGCGCTGCTGGTCTTCCTGTTCCGGGCCGCCCGGCGGGAGAGCCTGCAGCAGGCCTTCAGCGGACTCTTCGGCGTGGCCATCGCGGTGGCGATCGCCGCCAACTCCGGTGAGGCCCGCGACTTCTTCGTCCTGGGCATCGTCCGCAACGCCGTGATCGGGTCGGTCCTGCTCGGATCGGTCGCCGTGCGGCGCCCGCTCATCGGCGTGCTGGCCGAGTTCCTCGCGCCGAGCCACCTGGGCGGCATGGCGGCGCCCTCCCTGCCATGGCTGCGGCGGGGGAGCGCGCCCCGGGCCGCCGCCGCGCCGGCCGCACCGCGCGGAGCCGATCCCCGGCCCGAGCGGCACTGGCGGGAGGATCCAGGCGTGCTGCGCGCCTACGGCTGGCTGACCGTGCTCTGGGCGGCCACGTTCCTGCTGCGGGTCGCCGTGCAGACCCCGCTGTACTACGCCGACGAGGTGGAGCTGCTCGGAACGGCGTCCCTGGCGCTCGGTCTGCCGCTGACGGCGGTCGTGGGCGTGGCCACGCTGGTGGTCCTGTCACGCCTGCACCGCGCCCGCTCCGCCGCGCCCGGTGCGGGGGACCCCTCGACGACGCCCGACGACGAGCTGCGGGGTCCGCCCCGCTGAACCCGCGTCAACCCGGCGCGAGCACCGCCTTCAGCTGGTCCTCGACCTCGGCGTGCGTCACGAACAGCAACTCGTCGCCGGCCTCGAGCGGCTCGTCCGGCGTCGGGGTGATGACCCGGTCGCCGCGAAGGATCGCCGTCAGCACTGTCTCCCGGGGGAGCGGGACCTCCCGGAGCGGCTTGCCGATCCAGGGGGTGTCCTCGGCGAGGGTGATCTCCACGAGGTTCGCCGCGCCCTTGCGGAAGCTCATCAGCCGGACGACGTCGCCGACCGTGACCGCCTCCTCCACCAGCGCGGCGAGCACCCGCGGGGTGGAGACGGCGACATCGACGCCCCAGGCCTCGGTGTAGAGCCACTCGTTGCGGGGGTCCTTGACCCGGGCGACGACGCGGTTGACGGCGAACTCGGTCTTGGCCAGCAGCGAGATGACGAGGTTGGCCTTGTCGTCCCCGGTGGCGGCGACCACGACGTCGCAGGTGGCCAGCTGGGCCTCCTCGAGCGAGGACACCTCGCAGGCGTCGGCCTGGACCCACTCGGCGCCGGGGACCGCACGGGTGCGCACCTTCCGGCCGTCCTTCTCGATGAGCATGACGGTGTGCCCGTTGGCGAGCAGCTCGCCGGCGATCGATCGGCCGACGGCGCCGGCGCCCACGATGGCGACCCTCATCAGCGCCCACCTGCCGGCGGGCCGTGCTCGACGACCTGGTGCACCCGCGGAGTGATCTCGTCGGTGACGGCGACGATCAGCTGGTCGCCGTCCTGCAGGACGGTGCCGGCGTCGGGCAGCTGGGCGTCGCCGAAGCGGACCAGCCAGGCTGCCCGGGCCCCGGAGGCCGTCTCGAGCGCGGCCAGTTTCCGGCCGACCCAGGGCTCGGTGACGGTGATCCGCATGAGCAGCACCTTCCCGGTCGGCTCGCGCCACAGCTCACTGACGTTGACCGACAGCAGTTCGCGCAGCAGCCGGTTGACCGTCCAGGGAACCGTGGCGACGCTGGGGATGCCCATCCGCTCGTAGACCTCGGCCCGCTTGGAGTCGTAGATGCGGGCCACGACGTGCTGGACGCCGAACGTCTCGCGGGCCACCCGGGCGGAGATGATGTTGGAGTTGTCGCCGCTGCTGACCGCGGCGAACGCGCCGGCGGAGTCGACGCCGGCGTCGAGCAGGGTCTGCCGGTCGAACCCGAGGCCGGTGACCTGCCGTCCGCCGAACTCCGGACCGAGCCGCCGGAACGCGGCCGGATCCTGGTCGATGACCGCGACGCTGTGCCCGATCTCCTCCAGCCGGCGCGCGATGGCGGAGCCGACACGGCCGCACCCCATCACGACCACGTGCACGGACGACTCCCCGCGATCCGGAGCGC
>JALYMS010000258.1 GCA_030773535.1 Actinomycetota bacterium
GGTCCGAGGTCCGCCTCTGTGACGTAGGGGTCGTGCACGATGACCTCCGCCCCGAAGCCGCGGAACATGCGGGCGACGCGACGCCCGATGGCCCCGTACCCCACGAGACCGACGGTGCTGCCCTCGATTTCTGGCCCGACCTGGTCGTACTGGTACAGGTCGCCGCGCCATGTGCCGTGGGCGAGCTCGGTGTGGGTCTGCGGGACACGGCGCACTGCCGCGAGCGCGAGCGCCAAGGTGTGCTCGGCGGTGGCTGTCGCGTTGCGCCCGGGGGCGAAGGTGACGGCGACGCGGTGTCGGGTGGCTGCCGCCAGGTCCGTGTTCACAGGTCCTCCGCGCCCGACGCAGAACAGCTCCAGGTCGGGGCAAGCCTGGAGGACGCGCTCGGTGAGGGGAGCCATCTGCGTCAGGCACACCTGGCGGCCCTGCAGCGCTTCGATCATCTGCTCTTCGGTGCCGGAGGCCTCGTCGACGTCTCCCACCCGCCCAAACGGTTCCACCGGCCAGGGCAGCGTCAGCTCGGAGAGGTCGAGTTCTGCGTGGACCTCCCGCTCGAGGGCCGCCCGGAGGAGCTCGTTGAGGACGAAGTGGTCACCGGCGAGCAGCACACGGGGCGTCATGCGGAGCCCTTCGGGGTGGCAGCAGCGGCGGACAACGGGGGTCCGTCGTCTGGGACCACCATCCGCTGCAGAGGGGTGTTGAACTCGAGAACTGCCGCGTGGCCGTCCGAGTACGAGAGCTCTGTGAGGGCGCAGTTGCGCACCGAGGGGAACAGCCGCCGGTATTCGCGCAGCGGCACACCGATCAGGGTGCACAGCGCCAGGCGGATGACAGTGGTGTGCGCCACAACGAGCACTCGGCCGTTCGGGTGCTGCCGAGAGATGTCGTCGAGGCACGCCGTGAAGCGCGCTGCCGCGGCCTCAGGATCCTCGCCGCCGGGCAGATAGTCCGCGACGGGGTCGGTGCGGAAGGCTGCGAGCGCCTGCGGAAAGCGCTGCTGCATGTCGTCGGCGGTGAGCCCCTCGGCGGCGCCGAAGTCGAGTTCGCACAGGCGGCGGTCAACCTGCAACGGCGAGCCGCTGCTCTCGGCGCAGGCTGTGGCCGTGAGCCGCGCCCGACTCAGCGTCGAGCACCAAACGCCTTCCAGACCTGCGGAAGTCGACCAGGCGGCAAGCTGACGGGCTTGCTCGACGCCTTGCGCGGTCAGGGCGACGTCGCTGACGCCGGCGTAGCGGTTGTCGGCGTGCCACTCGGTCTGGCCGTGTCGTACGAGCACCAGCTGCGTCACGACGCCGCCGCCATGGGGTCGGCGCTGTGGGCCACTGCCGCCGGCAGCCAACCCCGCTCTTCGAGCGCGCGGACGAGCCGGCTGTAGGAGGCGTCGAAGCGGCCCGCGTGATCGGGTCGCGGGTGGACGGTCTCGCGCACCCGCACCATCCTCTCCGCCACGGCGGCGAGCTCACCGTCGGTGGCCGCGGCGAGCACTGCCATTCCGAGCGCGGGCTCGGGGTTCTCGGGCAGTGTCAGGGGCCGTCCGAGGATGTCGGCCCGGAGCTGGTTCCAGTAGCGGCTGCGGGTCGCACCACCGCTGATCATGACGGTGCCGTCGACGGGCGCTCCGAGCATACGGAGGTAGTCGAAGCTGAGCCGCTCGACGTACGCCACGCCCTCCAGGACCGCGGCGTAGCGCTCCACCGGCGTTCGTGTGGGGCCAAGGGTGAAGCCGCGCGCGGCCGGAGCGGTGAAGGGGAAGCGCTCCCCCTCACCCACCAGGGGGTAGGTGACGGCGCGGGCCGGCCCGAGGGCCCTGGCCTGCTGCTCGAGCTCGCCGAGGTCGTGTCCGGCGAACTCCGCCGTCACGGCGCCGGCGCCGGTGCTCGAGGCGCCGCCGGGCAGCCAGCCGCCGTCGGGGGCCCGGTGGGAGTAGACGACGCCCGCGGGGTCGTGTAGCAGTTGCTCCGTGACCCCTTTCAGCACGAACGTCGTCCCGAGGACGCTGTTCCAGCTGCCGGGGCGCAGGGCACCGGACCCGATCTGGGCCGCGCAGCCGTCGGTCATGCCCGCGCGCACAGGGGTGCCGAGGGGCAGGCCGGTGGCCTCGGCGCCTTCGGCGCCGACGTGACCGAGCAACGACCCGGGGCGCACGAGCGGCGGCAGGAGCGACGTCGGTACGCCCAGCGCCTGCATGACCTCGTGCGGCCACTCCTCGTCGACCAGGTGGGCCCCGGACTTCAGGGCGTTGCTCAAGTCGCTGGCGACCGGAGCCCCGACCAGGTGGCGGTTGATGACGTCCACCTGGTGGGCCAGCCTGCCCCGACGTCCCGCCTCGGGGTGCTCGTGCAGCAGCCAGAGCAGTTTCGGCAGGGCCCAGGACGGCTGCATCCGCCGGTAACCGAGCGCCTCCCACACGGCGCCGCCGACCTCGTTGACGGTCCGGGTTTGGGTTTGGGCGCGCCCGTCGTCATACATGAGGGCGGGGGTCAGCGGAAGCCCGTTGTCGTCGACCAGCAGGACGGTGCCGGACGTGCCGTCGACGGCGATGCCGCGCACCGACGCCGCGGGAACCTCGGCGAGCGCGGTGCGGCAGGCCGTGGCGACGCCGGACCACCACAAACGCGGGTCCTGCTCGTGATGTCCGCTCGTGCGGCGGCTGCGCAGCGCAGCGCTCCCCGAGCCGGCGACCTCGCCGCTGTCGGTCACCGCGACGGCGCGCACGCTCTGCGTCCCCAGGTCGATCCCGACCCAGACGCCGTCCCCGCCGTCGGCGCTCACAGCATGAGCTCGACGGGTGCGGAGCCTCCGGTCCCGGCGGACCGTCCGGGCAAGGACTGCCAGGTGTCCTGCTGCGCCGCGCGCAGCACCAAGAAGTCCTCGTAGGACCGGCGGTACCGCTGCGTGGTGGCGTCGTCGGGACGGAAGACGTCACGCGCCCTCACGTGCTCGGCCGCCGCATCCTCCAGGTCGTCAGCGGTCCCCGTCGCGACGGCACCGACCAGCATCGCGCCTCGCGCGCCGACCTCAGTGTCGGTCGAGCGCAGCACCGGTACGCCTGTGGTGTCCGCGATCATCTGCAGCCAGAAGTTGCTGGCGGCTCCTCCTCCGCTGACCCGGAGCTCGGACGATGCGGTGCCCGACGCAAGGAGGCAGTCCTGCACGACCAGGCTCAGTCCTTCGAAGACTGCACGAGCGACGTCGGCGCGCGTGTGCTCGAGGGTCATGCCGCTCAGGGAGCCGCGCGCGAGGGGGTCGAGAAACGGCGCTCGCTCACCGCCGGGGGACAGGTATGGCAGCAGGGACAAGCCGTTGGCTCCCACGGGACTGCGCGCGGCCAGCTCGCCGAGCTCGGCAGCGGTGGCCAGTCCGAGCAGGGAGCACGTCCACTGCAGCACTCCGGTGCCCGCGAGTGTCGGGAACGCGCGCAGGACGCGGCCCGGCGCGCCTGACGGGATCGTCAGCCCCGCGGCCGGCCCGTCGAGGCGGGGAACGTCAGTCACGACCTCAGTGCACAGGGTCGTCCCGAGGATGGTGCAGGTCTGGCCGACGGCGACCGCGCCCGCCCCGAGGGCGGTAGACGCGATGTCGTACGGCGCGAGGACGACGGGCAGCCCCGACGGCAGCCCGGTGCGCTGTGCGGCGCCGGCGCTCAGCGGCGCGACCCGCTCGTCGTCACCCAGGACCTGCGGAAGCAGACGCCGGGCCCAGCGCATGTCGTAGAGCTCGAGCAGCCGGTCGGAGTACTTCCGCGTGTTGATGTCGAGGAAGGGTGCGGCCGCGTCCGACTCGTCGGCCGCCACAGTCCCGGTGAGCTCGGAGAACAGCCACCCGCCGCAGGTCAGCGAGGAGGCGGACTTCCGCAGCCGCTGCGGCTGCTCGTCCTGGAACCATGTCAGGATCGCATTGGGCAGGCCCGCCGAGGCCAGCGAGCCGTTGATCCGGAACGCTTCGTCGAGCACTCCTGCCTGCAGCCAGGCGCGGATGTGCGCACTGCCCCGGCTGTCGTTCCACAACACAGCGGGGCCGGTCGGCTGGCCGTCCTGGTCGACGAGCCAGCAGCCGTCACCTTGCGCCGTGATGGCCAGGAACGACACCGTCCCGCCGAGCTGCGCCACGACCGCACGAACCGTCGTGCTGACCGCGTCGGAGACGGCGGCCATGTCCTGCTCGGCCCAGCCCGGGGACGGCCGGTCGACGGTGACGCCCTGACGTTCCACCGCCAGCTCACGGCCGTCGTCGCCGAAACCGACGGCCTTGACCAGCGTGGTGCCTGCATCGACGCACACAACAGGCACGGCGGACTCCTTCGCAGATGGGGTGACGGGTTGAGGCGGCGAGCAGCTCAGGCGCGGCCGTGGGACACGCGGGAGCGTCGGGCCACCGAGTCGAGGGCCACCGCGAGCAGCAGGACGACGCCGGTGACGATGAAGCGGTAGGACGAGTCGAGGTTCAATAGCGTCAGGCCGCTCGAGATCGACTGGATGACGAGGATCCCGAGCAGCGCGGCAAAGGCGGTGCCCCGACCGCCGAACAGGCTCGTGCCACCGATGACGGCGGCGGCGATGGCGTTGAGGTTCACATCCCCACCGCCGCTGCTCTGATTGGCCGCTGCCAGGCGTGCGGCGGCGAGCACCCCGCCGACGGCGGCGAGCGTGGCGGCCAGCACGAAGGCGGAGGTGTAGATGGCGCGCACGTTGATGCCGGCGCGGCGGGCGGCCTCGGGGTTGCCGCCCACGGCGAACATCGACAGGCCCCAGCTGGTCGAGGTGAGGGCGTAGTGCAGTGCGAGCACGAGGCCGACGAACAGCATGAACATCCAGCCGATCCCACGGGCTCGGCTGAGGTACCACACGGCGAACAGCAGGACGGCCAGCAGGACTCCGCTGCGCAGGACCAGCAGCGACAAAGACGCCTGGGACAGTCCGGCCTTCCGGCGTCGCTCCGAGTGCAGACGACCGACGACGAGCATGCCGCCCGCCCCCAGCACGGCGAACAGGTACGCCAACCACGTCGGGACGAAGGCCTGCTGGGCGAAGGTCACCAGCGCCGAGTCGAAGGGAAGGTTGATCGACCCCGCGGAACCGAGGACCTTGAGCTGGATGCCCAGCAGGGCGAGAAGACCGGCCAAGGTGACAACGAAGCTCGGGACGCCCAGCCGGTTGAAGGTCTGCGCGTAGACCCAGCCGACAGCGGCACCTAGCAGCACAGCGGCAAGCACGGCGAGCCACACCGGGCGGCCCTGGCCGACGAACAGCACCGCCAGCACCGCGGCGGACAGGCCGCTGATGGATCCCACCGACAGGTCGATCTGCCCGACGAGAAGGACGCAGACGACACCCAGGGCGATGACGCCGACCGGGGCACACTCCAGCAGCAGGTTCGACAGGTTGCGGCTGGACAGGAAGATGGGGTTCAGCGCCTGCAGCACCGCCCAGATGACGACCAGCCCACCGAGCACGGGTACCAGACCGAGGTCGCCGCCGCGCAGCCGGTCCATAGAGCTGGTCAGCGCGCCGCGCACGCCGGAGCCACCTCGCAGGCGCTCGTCCTGCAGATCGGTCGCCGTGGGCGGCAGCGGCGTCTGGACGTCGGTCATGACAGGGACCCCTTCGGCGCGGTGGGAGCAGTGCCGGTACGGGCGACCCGTCGGGTGACCACGTTGTCCGTCGCGCCGGTGATCGCCGCGATGATGTCCTCCGGCGTGACCTCCGCGGTCTGGAAGACCCCGTTGTTGCGGCCGAGCCGCAGGACGACGACGGTGTCGGCGACGGCCTTCACGTCGGCCATGCTGTGACTGATCATGATCACGCCGTGCCCGTTGTCACGGAGCCGCTCGACGAGGTTGAGCACCTCCGCGGTCTGCGCCACCCCGAGGGCGGCTGTCGGCTCGTCGAGGATAATGATCTTGGGGTCGCCGAGCAGCGAGCGTGCGATGGCGACGGTCTGGCGCTGCCCTCCGGACAGAGAGGCGACGGGGATCCGGACGGTGGGGATCTTCGCCGACAGCTGCTTGAGCAGTTCCCAGGAGCGGACCTCCATCCTGACCTTGTCCAGCCGCTGGCGACCGATCTCCTGACCGAGGAAGAGGTTCTCGACCACGTTGAGGTTTTCGCACAGGGCCAGGTCCTGGAAGACGGTGGCGATGCCGAGGTCGCGGGCGGCCGCCGGACTGGCGATGGTGACCGGACGTCCCTCGAAGTGCAAGGTGCCGGCGTCGGGGAGGTGCACTCCGGACAGGACCTTGACCAGGGTCGATTTCCCGGCGCCGTTGTCGCCGACGATGGCGACCACCTCACCGGCGTGCACGTCGAGATCGATGTCGGTCAGTGCGGCGACGGCACCGAACGTCTTGGTGATCCCGCGCAGCGACAGGACGAGGTCAGCATGACGCGGTCGATGATCGGTTGTCACAGGGGTCGTCACGCAGCCTCCGGGAGCGGGTCGGGACAGTGCGCGGGGCGGTCAGGCCAGGCCCATCTTCGCGCAGGCGGCTGCGTAGGCACCGGTGCAGATCTCCTTCGCAGGCACGGCGAAGCCGTCCTCGGACACGACCTCGACGATGTTGTCCTGGGTGACGACGGTCGGCTCGAACAGCTGTGAGGGCGTGTCGAACAGCATCGTGTCGCTCTGCGGCGTCTCGCCCGTCAGGAACTGGTTGACGATCTCGGCAGCCGCCTCGGCCACCGTGCTGATCGGCTTGGAGATCGTGTTGTACTGGTCGCCCGCGACGATGCGCTGCAAGGCAGCGAGCTCGGCGTCGTTGCCGGTCACGGGTGGCAGGTCCTGACCGGAGGCCTTGAACGCAGCGATGGTGCCTCCGGCCGTACCGTCGTTGGCGGCGACGACGCCGGCGATCCGGCCGGGGAACTTGGTGATCTGTCCGCTGACCCACTCCTGGGCCTTGGGCGGCTGCCAGCCCGGGGTGTCGTACTCGGCAAGCAGGTCGAAGCCGCTGGAGTCGACGGCGCTGTGCGCGCCCTTCTTGATGAGGCCGGCGGCTGCGTCGGTCGGGGAGCCGTTCACCTGAAGCAGCCCACCGGTGGCGCCCGTCTCCTTGAGGTGGTCGACGAGCGACTGGGCGATGGAGGCACCGATCTTCTCGTTGTCGAAGGAGACGTAGAAGTCGGCCGGGACGTCGGGGATGGGCCGGTCGTAGGCGATGACGGCGACGTCCTGCGCCTGCGCCGAGCGGACGATCGTGGCTGCGGCAGCGGAGTCGACGGGGTCCAGCACGATGGCCTTGACGCCCTGGGCCAGGACGGAGTCGGCCTGCTGCTGCTGCTTGGAGGCGTCGGCGTTGGCGTTCTGGTACAGCACTTCGCAGTCCGGGCACAGCTCCTGCATCTTCGCCTTGAACAGCGGTGCGTCGTACTGCTCGTAACGAGTGGAGGCGATGTCGGGCATGAGGAAGGCGACCTTGCCGCTGCCGTCGCCGGACGCGCCGGAACCGCTGCCGGCAGCCGTGTCGGAGCCCGTGTCGGCGCAGGCGGCCAACGCGGACAGGCCGAGCGCCGCCGCGGCGATGGGGGCGAGCAGCCGTGCAGGGACAGGGTTCATGATCGCTCCAGGGGACTGAGACGCCGCGCAGTGCTGCACCGGCCGGTCGTGATGTGAAATAGTGAACATGAGGTGCTAAGAACCGTCAACAGCCCCTCACTCATAACAAGGATCTTCTCAGGTCCTAGGGCCGTCTGGACCAATCTGAGCTCGCGGCATCAGGTCGACGCAGCGGTCGTTCCGCGCTGTCCCTGGACACGGTGTTATGTTCTGCGATGTCGTCCGCTGGGTTCGGACGGCGGAGCCGGGGCACCTGCGGACCGTCGGCGCAAGGGGGAGCCATGACCGAAGCAGGCGATCCGGTCGTCGTGACCAGCGCCCGGGACCGCCGCGAGCGGATGCGCCGACGCATCGTGCAGCAGGGGTTCGTCCGCATCGAGGACCTCGTCGACGAGCACCGCGTGAGCTTGATGACGGTCCACCGCGACCTGGACCTGCTCCAGCGGGAGGGCTGGCTGCGCAAGGTGAGAGGCGGAGCGACCGCGCAGCCGTCCCCGGTGCATCACGGGGATGTGCGGCACCGCGCCCAGGCGATGGCCCAGCGCAAGCAAGAGATCGCGCAGGCAGCCCTTGAGCTGGTGCGGCCCGGGATGTCCGTGCTGGTGGACGAGAGCACCACCGGCCTGGCTCTCGCGGACCTGCTGCCGTCCCGCGGACCGTTGACCGTGGTGACGAACTTCCTCGCTGTGGTCAACCTGCTGGCCGCGGAGGAGCGGGTCGACCTCGTCGCGCTCGGCGGCGACTACTACCCGGCCTACGACGCCTTCCTCGGGCTGCGTACCAGCGAGGCCCTGTCGTCACTGCGCGCCGACCTGCTGTTCATGTCGACGACGGCCGTCACCGACGCCCACTGCTATCACCAATCACAAGAGACCGTTGCGGTCAAGCGGGCGCTCATGGCCGCCGCCGACCGACGGGTGCTGCTGCTCGACCACAGCAAGTTCGACAAGCGGGGTCTGTACCAGCTCGCACCGCTGACGGACTTCGACCTCGTCGTCGTCGACGACGGCACCGGCGAAGCCCGGCTGACGGCCCTGCGCGAGCTCGGGGTGCCGCTGTACGTCGCGCCGTCGCTTGGCGCTGACGAAGCCGGCGCTGCCCGAGGCTGATATCGCCGCAAGCCCGCGTCGCCCAGGCCGCTTGGCGTCAGCCGCATCGCGGCGGCGAACATCCATCTGCTCCACGAGCAGATGTCAGCGCCGGTCTCAAAGGACCCCTGGAAGTCCCGTTCGGCGGGGTGCGCAACACCCCCAGTGCAGATGGACCGCGATCACGCCACTGCCCAAACGCCGCCTATGCCAGTGGGGCCACAGCAAGCGAGCGGCGTAGCCATCGCCCTGCTGCACGCTGCGACCGCACCATGGCGGTCCTGCGGCGCACGAAGGGCCGCCGCTGACCTCGTAGGTGATGGCCTCGTCGGTGGAATCGCGGCAATGGGCTTCGCCGAGGGCAGGGAAGTGGGCTGGAGGGCGCCGTCCAGCGGCGCACCGCGTCAGATCGGCGTGCTCGCCTCCGGCAGAGCTGCGACGACGCCACGCCGCGCCCGGAACGGGTTCTCGATGCCGGCGGGGGGTCACCACCGTAAAGAAGCGCAAAGAACCAGCGCCTGCTTGCGCCCGAGCATCCGGTACGGCTCGTCGCGACGGACTCAGATCAGCTTGATCCTCGCTGAGACGGCGGACGGGCCCGACACCTGGACCTGCCGGCGTCAGGAGTGGAACCTTCGCCGACCGGCGCAGGGTTGACGTCGACCTGTGGCGTCGACTGGCTCAGCGACGTCAGGCGGACAGGGGC
>JALYMS010000259.1 GCA_030773535.1 Actinomycetota bacterium
CCGAACACCTTGCCACTGATGTGGTTGCTCGCCTCGCTGCAGATGAAGACCACGAACGGCGCGACGTTGTCCGGGTGCCAGAAGTCGAAGTCGGCCTGCGGATCGTCCGGCCCCGAGAGCCGGTCGCCGTACGCCCCCTCGGTCATGCGGGTCCGGGCCGCCGGGCAGATGGCGTTCACGGTGATGCCGTGCTTCCAGTTCTCCTGCGCGACGATCTGGGCGAAGGCCGCGATGCCGGCCTTGGCCGCGCCGTAGTTGCTCTGACCGAAGTTGCCGAGGATGCCGCTGGTGCTGGCCGTGCACACGACGTGGCCGGACGAGCCGGTGTCGCGCCAGTGGTTGATCGCCGCGTGCGTCGGCGCGTAGTGACCGCGCAGGTGCACCTTGATGACCGCATCCCACTCCTCGGGGGTCATCTTCGCCAGCGTCCGGTCCCGCAGGATGCCCGCGTTGTTGACGAGGGCGTCCAGCCGGCCGAGCTGCTCCACCGCCGTGCGCACGATGCCCTGCGCGTGCTCGATCTCCGAACAGTCACCGACGTGCAGCACCGCCGTGCCACCGGCGCCGACGATCTCGTCGACGACGGCGGCTACGGCCTCAGCGTCGACCTCACCGACCACCACACCGGCGCCCTCGCGTGCCAGCTCGAGCGCCTCACCGCGACCGAGACCGCGGCCCGCCCCCGTGACGATCGCCACCTTGCCGTCCATCACACCCATGCGGGGACCGTACTGCCGACGTGCGGACAGGTTGCAGTGGGGCCGACAGTGGTACGGACAGAACTCCCTGACCCGTGAGGAACGCTGCCCATGACTCCGACAGACGCTCCGGGATCCGTGCTCGACCAGTCGCCGCACCGAGCTCCCGCCGCACCGTCCACGTCCTCCCCGGCCGCCTCCGACCCGGCCACCTCCCCTGCCTTCCCCCTGGCGGACGCCCTCGACGAGGCGCTCGCCTCGGGCGGCGCGGGCCTCGACCGGCTGGCCGCGCTGCGTCCTGCCGACCGGCGGGACCGCTTCCTGGCCCTGCTCGCGATCTACGACCTGCACACCGCTCCGCTCGAGCAGGTCGCTGACCGCGCCCGCTTCCAGCACGACCCCGCCGTCGCGGCCCTCAAGGGACGGCTCGAGGGCGAGTGGCTCGCGGAGCTCGACGCGCACTGGGAGGCGGCCGGCCCCATCACCTTCTGCGAGGGATCCGCCGAGGTCGTGCAGGCGATGCGCGCAATCGCCGCGCGCGATCGGCTCCCGGCGGCCTACCGCTGGCTGGCCAAGACGGCGACTCGCGAGCAGCTGGTGCACTTCCTCGCGCTCGAGGGGGGCCCCGACGGCGGCTTCGACGACCTGATCGCCCTGTGCCAGGTCGGCCTGTCCGGCAGCGCGAAGCTGGAGCTGGGCAAGAACTACTGGGACGAGATGGGCCAGGGCGACGCGGCCGGGGTGCACACCGAGCTGCACCGGCGGTGCGTGGACGCGCTCGAGCTGCCGACCGTCCCGCGCCGCGACCTGCCGGTCGAGGCGCTGGAGCGCGCGGCCTTCGGCGGGATGCTCGGCACCAACCGCTGGCTGCAGCCCGAGATGATCGGCGCCCTGGGGCTGCTGGAGCTGCAGGCCGGCCCCCGGTGCCGTCTCGTGCTGCAGGGACTCGACCGCCTCGGCGCGCCGCAGGACGCCTACCCCTTCTATGTCGAGCACGCCGAGGTCGATCCCATCCACGGCAAGGATTGGATGGACAAGGCGATCGAGCCGCTGGCCGGCGAGCGTCCCGAGTGGGGGGCGCGCATGGTCAAGGGCGCCTACTGGCGGGCCACGCTCAACCTGCAGTTCTTCGCTGCCGTCATGGGCGACCTGGTCGAGGACAGCCGCGCCGCCTGACGGCGTGCCCTAGCGTGCCGCCATGACGGCGCACCGGGTCACCAGCGAGGTCGGGCGGCTGCGCACCGTCCTGCTGCACCGCCCCGGTCCGGAGCTGTCCCGCCTGACCCCCCGCAACAGCGCTGACCTGCTCTTCGACGGCCTGCCGTGGGTCGGGCGGGCTCAGGAGGAGCACGACGGGTTCGCCTCGGCCCTGCGGGAGCGCGGCGTGGAGGTCCTCTACCTCATGGACCTCCTGGTCGAGACGCTCGAGCGGGAGCAGGCACGGACAGCGGTCATCGACTCGGCGTGGCACCGACGGTCGTCGGGCCGGTGCTGGCCGGGGTCCTGCGCCGGTGGCTGCACGACCTGCCGAGCGCAGAGCTGGCCGGGGTGCTGTCGGCCGGGCTGACGCACGAGGAGCTGCCGGCGCACGGCGCGGACGGCGTGGTGGCCCGGCTCGCTGCGCACGGCGAGTTCGTCGTACCCCCCCTGCCGAACCTGCTGTTCACGCGGGACTCCTCGGTGTGGGTCGACGACCACGTCGCGGTCACGAGCCCGTCGATGCACGCGCGAGCCCGCGAGCGGACTCTGACGGGTGCGATCTACGCGCACTCCCCCCGCTTCGCCGGCACGCCGCTGCTGTACGGCGGGGACCGCGAGGAGGCGTGGTTCGAGGGTGGCGACGTGCTGGTCATGGCACCGGGCGTGGTGGCCGTCGGGACCGGCCAGCGCACCACCCCTGCCGGCGTGGAGGCCTTCGCCCTGCGCGTGTTCGCCGAGGGCCTCGCACACACCGTGCTGGCCGTGCCCATCGCGCAGGAGCGTGCCACGATGCACCTCGACACGATCTGCACGATGGTCGACCGTGACGCGGTGGTGATGTTCCCGGCGGTCGCGGACAGTCTCGCCGCCTGCACCGTCACGCCCGACGGGGAGGGCGGTCTGCGGGTGGGCCGGCCGACGGCGTTCCTCGAGGCGGCAGCCGCCGCGATGGGCCTGGACCACCTGCGCACGATCGACACCGGTCTGGACCCGGTGACCGCCGAGCGCGAGCAGTGGGACGACGGCAACAACACCCTCGCGCTGGCCCCACGACTGGCCGTTGCGTACGAGCGGAACACGGTCACCAACGCGGCGCTCGAGGCTGCCGGCATCGAGGTGATGCGCATCGCCGGGTCGGAGCTCGGCAGCGGCCGGGGCGGGCCGAGGTGCATGTCCTGCCCCGTGGCCCGCGACCCCCTCTGAGGGCCAAAAGCACGCTTTTGGCCCTCAGAGAACGTCAGAGGCGCTGGGCGAGGCGGTGGTAGGCCGCGCTCCAGCGCAGCTCCCGGGCCAGGCTCCGCCGGGTGGTGTCGGCGTCGATGAGCACCAGCTCGGTGGAGAACACCTCGGCCAGGTCGGTGAGCTCGTCGGCGCCCAGCTGGGTGGTGAGCACCGTGTGGTGCGGCCCGCCGGCGGTCAGCCAGCCCTCGGCCGACGTCGCGAAGTCCGGGCGCGGCTCCCACACCGCCCGGGCGACCGGGAGGTTGGGCAGGGCCTCCGCGGGCTCGACGACGTCGATCTCGTTGGCCACCCACCGGAAGCGGTCACCGAGGTCGCACCAGCCCATGACGACGCCCTCGGCGGGGGCGGCGGTGAACACCAGCCGCGCCGGGTCCTCGCGCCCGCCGAT
Source organism: Actinomycetota bacterium (assembly GCA_030773535.1). Classification (GTDB taxonomy): domain Bacteria; phylum Actinomycetota; class Actinomycetes; order Mycobacteriales; family Geodermatophilaceae; genus Blastococcus_B. Next base: position 3,529 of record JALYMS010000259.1, read on the forward strand.
GCCGAGGGGGTGCACCTCGAGCCGCGGCCGGTCGCCGGCGATCGTGGGGCAGACCTCCAGCATGTGCGCGCCGAGGATCTTCGGCCGGTCCGAGGCGAGGTCGTAGGTGTAGTCCTCCATGAACGACGTCCCGCCGGGCAGCCCGGCGCCGGCGACCTTCAGCACCCGCAGCAGGGCCGAGGTCTTCCAGTCGCCCTCGCCGCCGAAGCCGTACCCGTCGGCCATCAGCCGCTGGACGGCGAGCCCGGGAAGCTGACGCAGCCCGCCGAGGTCCTCGAAGTTCGTGGTGAAGGCGCCGAATCCGCCGTCGGTCAGGAACGTCCGCAGGGCGGCCTCGATCCGCGCCTGGTAGCGCACCGCCTCGTGCTTCTCGCCACCAGGCGAGACGTCGGCCGACATCTCGTAGAGCTCGGCGTACTCCTCGACCAGCGCGTCGACGTCCTTGTCCGGTACGCCGTCGACCACCTCGACCAGGTCGTTCACGCCCCACGTGTTGACCGACATGCCGAAGCGGATCTCCGCCTCGACCTTGTCCCCCTCGGTCACCGCGACGTTGCGCATGTTGTCGCCGAAGCGCGCGATCCGGAGCGACCGCGCCGCATCGGCCCCGGCCGCCGCTCGCGCCCACGAGCCGATCCGGGCCCGGACCCGTGGGGAGGACACGTGCCCGGCCACCGTCGTCCGGGGCACGCGCAGGCGGGTGAGCATGAATCCGTACTCGCGGTCGCCGTGGGCGGCCTGGTTCAGGTTCATGAAGTCCATGTCGATCGTCGCCCAGGGCAGGGCGGCGTCGGCCTGGGTGTGCAGGTGCAGCAGCGGCTTGCGCAGCGCGTCGAGGCCGGAGATCCACATCTTGGCCGGCGAGAACGTGTGCATCCAGGTGATCACCCCGAGGCAGGCGGGGTCCTCGTTTGCCTGCCCCATCGCCCGCCGGATCGCTCCGGCGTCCTTGAGCACCGGCTTCCAGACCACTCGCACCGGCATCTCGGCCGCCTCGTCCAGCGCGGCGGCGACCCGCCGGGACTGGTCGTCGACCTGCCGGAGCGTCTCCTCGCCGTAGAGGTCCTGGCTCCCGGTCAGGAACCACACCTCGCGGCCTTCGAACGGGGCAGCCATCGGGAGCTCCTCTTTCATCGTTGTCCGTAGACGTTCTGGTAGCGCGCGTACAGCGAGTCGATGTCGGCCTGGGCGATGGGGATCGGCTCCCCCAGCTGTCGGGAGAGGTGCACGGTCCGGGCGACGTCCTCGGCCATGACGGCGGCCTTGACCGCCGCCTTCGCCGAGGGGCCGATCGTGAAGACCCCATGGTTCTGCATGAGGACCGCCGGCGACCGGTGCCCGTCCAGCGTCGCCACGATCCCCTGGCCGATGGAGTCGTCGCCGATCAGCGCGAACGGCCCGACCGGGATCGGTCCGCCGAACTCATCGGCCATGGCGGTCAGCACGCAGGGCACCTCCTCGCCGCGCGCCGCCCAGGCGGTGGCGTAGGTGCTGTGCGTGTGCACCTGGCCGTGCACCCGGGGCATGTGCCGGTACACGTAGGCGTGCGCGGCGGTGTCGCTCGAGGGCGCCCGAACCCCGTCCACGACCTCTCCGTCGAGATCGCAGACGGTGATGCCCTCCCAGGTCAGCTCGTCGTAGGAGACGCCGCTGCCCTTGATGACGAAGAGGTCCTCGCCTGCCACCCGGGCCGACACGTTCCCCGCGGTCCAGGTGACCAGCTCGTTGCGCACCAACAGGGAGTGCAGCGCGGCGACCTCCTCGCGCAGCCCCCGGTGGGTTCCGCGCTCGGTTCCAGGAGAAGGGCTCATGCCGGCTGCTCCTCGGTCAGGGCGGCGGCGGTCGTCCCGGCGTCGGCGGAATACGGCGCGGCCTGCCGCTGGCCGACCCGCACGTGCTCCACTGCGGACCGCTCGACCGGGAGTGCGGCGACGTACCGCTGCAGGAACGCGTCGAACCCGGCGACGTCGATGGGGTCGGGCTCGGCGGTCTGCAGGCTCGTGCCGGGAAAGACCGTGGTGTCCAGGTAGTCCGCCAGGCTCCGTTCCGGCGAGCCACTGGCGGCGAAGGCGGCCAGGACAGCGATGCCCCAGGCGCCCCCCTCGGCAGCGACGTCGCCGACGGAGACCGGGGTGTCGATGGCAGCGGCCAGGAAGCGCTGGGCGACGCCCTCGGTCTTGAACAAGCCGCCGTGCGCGAACATCCGGTCCAGCCGCACGCCCTCGGTCTTCTGCAGGACGTCCATGCCGAGTCGGAGTGTGGCCAGGGAGGCGAACAGGTGGGTCCGCATGAAGGTGCCGAGGTCGAGCCGGCTGTCCGGGGACCGCAGGAAGAGCGGCCGGCCCTCGTCGAGGTCGGTGATCGGCTCCCCGGAGAGGTAGTTGTAGGCGAGCATCCCGCCGCAGTCGCTCGCCCCGCTCAGTGCGGCGGTGAACAGCGTCTCGAAGACTCGCGACGGGTCGACCTCGCCCCCCAGCCCCCGGGCGAACTCGGCGAACAACCCGACCCAGGCGTTGAGCTCACTGGCCCCGTTGTTGCAGTGCACCATGGCCACCGGGTCCCCGGCCGGCGTCGTGACCAGGTCCAGTTCGCGGTGCACCCCGGCCAGCTCGTGCTCGAGCACGACCATGGCGAAGATGGAAGTCCCGGCGGAGACGTTGCCGGTGCGCGGAGCGACCGAATTGGTGGCGACCATCCCCGTGCCGGCGTCACCCTCGGGGGGGCAGAGCGGGATGCCGGGGCGCAGCCGCCCGGTCGGGTCGAGCAGCGCCGCGCCGGCTCCGGTGAGCGTGCCGGCCGGCTGGCCGGCCAGTGCGATGGCGGGCAGGAGTTCGGCCAGGGTCAGCTCGACCCCGGCCTCGGCGGCCAGCTGGTCGAACCGCGCCAGCATCGTGGGGTCGTACCCGCCGGTGTCGCCGTCGATCGGGAACATGCCGCTGGCGTCCCCGATGCCGAGGACCTTCTCGCCGGTGAGCTGCCAGTGCACGTAGCCGGCCAGGGTCGTCAGGGAGTCCAGTCGGCTGATGTGTTCTTCGCGGTCCAGGATCGCCTGGTAGAGGTGAGCGACGCTCCACCGGTGCGGGATGTTGCAGCCGAACTCCGCGCTGAGCCGCTCGGCCGCCCGACCCGTGTTCGTGTTGCGCCAGGTACGGAACGGCGTGAGCAGCGCACCGTCGGCGTCGAACGCGAGGTAGCCGTGCATCATCGCCGACACCCCGAGGGCGCCGACTCCTGCCAGCTCGACCCCGTGGCGTCGCCGCACGTCGTCGCTCAGCGCCGCGAAGCTCTGCTGCACCCCCGTCCAGACGGCGTCCAGCGAGTACGTCCACAGCCGGTCCACGAACTGGTTCTCCCAGTCGTGCGTGCCGACGGCGAGCGGAGCGGAATCGGGACCGATCAGCACCGCCTTGATCCGGGTCGACCCGAGCTCGATCCCCAGCGCCGTGCGACCGCCGGTGATCGCTGCGCCGGCATCCGGGCTGTCCTGCAGCATCAGTCCTCCTGCGCACGGCGGGGTCGACGACAGTGGGACGAAGCCGGTGCGGCAGTCGATGTTAGCGTTAACATAGCTGCGGTCAAGAGGTGGTCGACCCCGCGAGCAGGGTCCGCGACGGCCCGGTGCTCGCTCGCACGACCAGCGTCGGGGGCACCGGGTCCGGATGCAGGTCCACACCCTGGAGCCGCGCCAGGACCAGCTGCACGCCGCGACGGCCGAGCTCGGCGAAGTCCTGGCGCACGGTCGTGAGCGGCGGCGTGAAGTAGGGCGCCTCCGGCAGGTCGTCGAAGCCGACGACGCTCACGTCGCCGGGAACCGAGAGCCCTTCCTCGTGCAGCGCAGCCAGCACCCCGAGTGCCATCTGATCGTTGGCCAGGAAGACGGCCGTGACGCCGTCCCCGCCCCTGACCCGGGCGGCCAGCAGCTTGCCCGCCGCGTAGCCCGAGGACGGCGTCCAGTCGCCGATGAGCAGACCGGGCACCGGAGCCCCGGCGGCACGCAGTTCCGAGCGCCAGCCCTCGATGCGGGCCCGCGCTTCCTGGGAGTCCGCCGGCCCGGCCACGTGATGGACGGTCCGGTGGCCGAGGTCGAGCAGGTGCCGGGTGGCCGACCGCGCGCCCGCCTCCTGGTCCACGCCGACGGCGGGCCGGTCCTCCTGTCCCCCCACCTGCACGGCGACCAGCGGCAACGGCGCGACGATGGTGCTGAGCGATTCCGCGGCGTCGTCGTAGGTCGACAGCGCCACGACCGCGTCGACCGACTGCGCGACGAAGTTGTCCACCGCCGCGCGCATGGCTCCGGCCGTCGCCTCGTCGAGGATGGTGACGCTCAGCGCGTAGCCGGCGGCGCGCGCCGCCTTCTCCAGCCCCAGCATCGTCTGGGCCGGGCCGTACTGGCTGATGTTGACGGTGACCAGCCCGATGGTGCGGGTGGACCTGGTGACCAGCGCGCGCGCCGCGAGGTTGGGGCGATAGCCGAGCTCGGCGATGGCCCGCTCGACGCGTTCCCGGGTCTCCGGCGCCACGCTGGAGTGGCCGTTGACGACCCTGGAGACCGTCTGGTGTGAGACCCCGGCCCGGGCGGCGACGTCCGCCATCACCAGCGGCCTGGCCGCGGCCGCCTGGGGCAGCACTGTTCCTCCTCGGATCGTGGTCTGCAGCAGCCGGGCGCGCTCGCCCGGCAGCGCCTCAGCGGGACGCGCCGGCGCGGCGCTTGTTGTAGACGTCGAAGGCGACGGCGAGGAGCAGGACGAGGCCCTTGACCACCGACTGCAGGGACTGGTCCACGCCCATGAGCTGCATGCCGTTGCTCATCACGGCCATGATCAGGCCGCCGACCATGGCCCCGACGACCGTGCCGACACCACCGGTGACGGCGGCGCCGCCGATGAACGCAGCGGCGATCGCGTCCAGCTCGAACATGTTGCCCGCCGCCGGCTGGGCGCCGTTGGACCGCGAGGAGTAGATGATCCCGGCGACCGCGGACAGGAAGCCCATGTTCACGAAGATCCAGAAGTTGACGACCTTCACCTTGACGCCGGAGAGCTGGGCCGCGGCCAGGTTCCCGCCGATCGCGTAGATCTGGCGGCCGAACACCGTGCGCTTCGAGACCAGCCCGTAGACGATGATCAGGACGGCCAGGATGATCAGCACGATCGGCAGGCCGCGGGCGTGGGCCAGCTGCCAGGCGAAGTACATGACGACCGCGCCGACGAGCACGACCCGGGCGACGAACAGCGGGAAGGACTCGACCGGCTGCGAGTACTTGATGCGCGCCAGCCGGGTGCGGAAGCCGCTGAACGCGTACCCGGCGACCGCGAACACGCCGATCAGCAGCGTGAACGCGTCGTAGCCGTTGCCGCCGAGGAGACCGTTGAGGAAGCCGCTGGCGACCTTGCCGTACTCGGCGGGGAACGGCGACAGCGAGATGTTGTCCAGCACCTGCAGCGTGAGACCCCGGAACAGCAGCATGCCGGCGAGGGTGACGATGAACGCCGGGATGCCGACGTAGGCCACCCAGAAGCCCTGCCACGCACCGACGGCCAGACCCACGGCGACCGCGGCCAGGATGCCGACCCACCACGGGTTGCCGTTCTTGATGACCAGCACGGCCGAGATCGCGCCGGTGAGCGCGACCACGGAGCCGACCGACAGGTCGATGTGCCCGGCGATGATCACCAGGACCATGCCGATCGCCAGCACCAGGATGTAGGAGTACTGCAGGACGATGTTGGTGATGTTGCCGGGGCTCAGGGACACACCCTCGGTCAGGATCGCGAACAGCGCGACGATCGCGACGAAGGCGACGTAGATCCCGCTGGTCCGCATGTTGCGGGCGATCAGCGTCCGCAGGTCACTGGTCCCCGTGTGCAGGGCGACGGCCGGCGCCGGCTCCTTCGGGGTGAGGTCGACTTCCGGGGGCGCGGTCCTGGTCATCCGACGGACTCTCTCTCCTTGGTCATGAGCTCCATGAGGCTTTCCTGGGTGGCCTCACGGACCGGTAGCTGACCGGTGATCCGGCCGGCCGACAACGTGTAGATGCGGTCACACGTGCCGAGCAGCTCGGGCAGCTCGGACGAGATGACGACGACGGCCTTGCCGGCCGCCACGAGGCGGTTGATGATCGTGTAGATCTCGTACTTGGCGCCCACGTCGATGCCGCGGGTGGGCTCGTCGAGGATGAGCACCTCGGGGTCGGTGAACAGCCACTTCGACAGGACGACCTTCTGCTGGTTGCCGCCCGACAGCTTGCCGACGACCGACATGACGCTCGGCGCCTTGATGTTCATGCTGCGCCGGCTCTCCTCGGCGACCTTGGTCTCCTCGTTGCCGTTGACCCAGCCGCGGCGGGAGAGCTTGCCCAGTGCCGCCGCCGACACGTTGCGGCGGATGTCCTCGATGAGGTTGAGCCCGTAGCGCTTGCGGTCCTCGGTCGCGTAGGCGATGCCGTGCTGGATCGCCTCGGCGACGGTGCGGGTCCTGACCTCCTTGCCGCGCATGAACACCCGGCCGGAGATGTCACGGCCGTACGAGCGGCCGAAGACGCTCATCGCCAGCTCGGTGCGGCCCGCCCCCATCAGGCCGGCGATGCCGACGACCTCCCCGGCCCGGACCGTGAAGGAGGCGCCGTCGACGACCTTGCGGTCCTGGGTCGGGTGCCAGACCGTCCAGTCCTCGACGCGGAGGACCTCCTCGCCGATGGAGGACACGCGGTCCGGGTAGAAGCTCTCCAGGTCACGGCCGACCATGCCGCGGATGATCCGCTCCTGGGTGACCGCACCGGCGTCCAGGGTCTCCACCGTCTTGCCGTCGCGGATGACGGTCACCCGGTCGGAGATCGCGGTGATCTCGTTCAGCTTGTGCGAGATCATGATCGAGGTGATGCCGCGCTCCCGGAGGCGCCGCAGCAGGCCAAGCAGGTGCGCGGAATCGGTGTCGTTGAGCGCGGCGGTCGGCTCGTCGAGGATGAGGAGGCGCACGTCCTTCGAGAGCGCCTTGGCGATCTCCACGAGCTGCTGCTTGCCGACGCCGAGCTGGGCGATGGGCGTCACGGGGTTCTCGTCCAGGCCGACCGAGGCCAGCAGCTTCGCGGCCTCGGCGTTCGCCAGGTTCCAGTCGATGAGCCCGCTGCGCCCCCGGCGCTCGTTGCCCAGGAAGATGTTCTCGGCGATGGAGAGGTACGGGACGAGCGCGAGCTCCTGGTGGATGATCACGATCCCGACGTGCTCGCTGTCGCGGATGCCGTTGAAACTCACCGGCCGGCCGTCGTAGACGATCTCGCCGTCGTAGCTGCCGGTCGGGTACACCCCGGAGAGGACCTTCATCAGCGTCGACTTGCCGGCGCCGTTCTCACCGCAGATCGCGTGGATCTCCCCGCGGCGGACGTCCAGGTTGACGTCCTCCAGCGCCTTGACGCCGGGGAAGGTCTTCGTGATCGAACGCATCTCCAGGATGTTGTCGGCCATGGACTCCGTCGTCCTCGTTCGTGGTGCCCGGGTGTCGGAAGGGTGGGTGCGGAAGGGGTGCGTGCAGTGTGCGGGCTGCCGGGCGGCACGGAAACCTGTGCCGGCTCGGAGCGGGTGGTGCGGCCGGGCTCGGCGGCGGTCGACGCCGCCGAGC
>JALYMS010000260.1 GCA_030773535.1 Actinomycetota bacterium
TCGAGATGCCCGTGATGCCGTAGCCGAAACGGTCTCCTCTCCACGATGGGCCGCTCAGTTGCGGGAACGGCGATGTCCGGCGGAGCGTCGCCGCTCAGCGCAGGGCCGTCACGAGCGAGCTGCCGGCGGCGCCGAAGGGCTCGACCACGAACCCGAGGTCCGCGAGGACGTCGGCGACCGCGGCGTTCATCGACTGCTGCACGGTGGCCGACGCCGTCGCGCCCCGGACGTCGTGCAGGCTCATCCGGTCGTGCGGACGCCAGCTGACCAGGACGCCCTGCGCACCCTGCTCGGGCAGCAGGCAGACGCCGCCGCCGGGGCGCCCCCCGTGAGCGTCGTGCAGCGGCAGCCCGGCCTCCACCAGCGCCGCGGCGACCTCGACCACCAGCGAGGTCAGGGGGTCGGTGTCGGACAGCAGCGCGTCCCAGTCGGAGGGGAGCCGGTCCAGTTGCTTCCCGAGCTCACCGAGCCACGCCCGCTCCTCGGGCGAGGGCCGCACGGCCACCCGCCCGTCGGCGCTCCGGTTGCCGTGTACGGCGACCGCCGGCAACCCCTCGGCCAGGAGGGCCCAGTCGGCGTCGACCCGGTCGGCGAACGGGCCGGCCACTGCCTGCGCCTCCTCGTCCACCAGCCACCAGCCGGTTCCGCCAGGGGCCGGCGTCAGGGAGGAGCGGACGGCGAGATCCACCGCGTGCGTCCCGGCCCGGGCGTCCGGGGCATCCGCGGGCCGCCGGGCGGACCGCGTGCCGGCGGGGTGGGCGCCGGACCCGACCGCGCCCGAACGCTGGGCCTCGCGCGTGCCGTTCCGCTCGAACTCGTAGCGAGCCGTCGAGCTGGTGCCGAGCGCGACGACCACGCCCAGCAACAGCAGGAATCCCAGCACCGCCACCGTCGGCCACCCCAGCGTCGGGCTCATGATCACGCGTGGTCTCCTCGCACACCGGCCGCGACGGGGAAGTGTCGCGGACAGGGCAGACGGTATGGCTCTGCGCAGGCCGGCCAGGCGGTCGCCGACAGGCCGGACCACCCCCGTCACCCGATCGTTGCGGACCGCCCCGCAGCCGGTCACCGACCCCCCTCCCGGCCCACCGCCTTGTCGACATGTCCCCGGGCCCACCAGCGGAAACGCTCCGAAAGGGGGGCGGGGGCGCTCGGTCATCACGCCGTCGGCCGCCGGGCACGGCGTGTCGGCGAGCCTCGTCCTCGTCCGACGTGCCGCCTCTCGTATCCAGAGGCCCGACTTCCGCCACTTACAGGACATCCGGGAAGTTCCGAATCCGAATACCTCCGGGTGCCGAATGCACCACCAGCGCCGGGGGCCGACACGACGACCAGCCCTCCCGGCAGGGGCAGGACCGGGCACGCGGAAGGGGAGAACCATGAGGATCTACGACCCCGCCGAGAGGATCGTCTACGTCCACCTGGCTGCCCAGGTCCAGCGGCGCGGCACCCCTCCCCGGATGGACGACTGGGTGCCGGACCGCCTCCCGGGTGGGTATGCGAACCAGTCGCCCCGTACGCGGGTGCGCAGGGACACCGGCCTCTCGGACTCCGCCGTTGCGTTGGAGTCGGTCGCCGGGGCACGCAGCGGCGATCGTCGTCCCGATCCGAGGAGCGCGGCGCGGGAGGGCAGCGAGGTCCGCCCCGCGTAGCCGTGATCCGCGCGACGGTCCGCATGGCACGGAGCGCGAACCGACACGCGGGAGCGGAGGGCGTGGGATTCGAACCAACGAGGGGTGTTACCCCATGGCGGTTTCAAGACTGATCTTGAGGGTGGTCGGTACATGCGCTTTGAGTCATAACTGCAGTTGAGAGACGACGTCTGCTTGCCCTCTGTCGCCCCTATCCACCCCTGGGTGCCCGGCGCACGAGCACGCTGCGGGCACGAACGGGATGTCCTCCGACGTCAGGGGGACGTTCGAAGTACGGCACAGTCTCACCCCTGGGGCCTGAGCCTCAGGCCGCAGGAGCCAGGTGTCCACGCAAGCGGGTCGACTCCGGCTGCGGATCAGAGACTCAGGAGGGGGTCAGCTTTTGCCGCCGTCGCGTCCTCGGCTGCGAAGCCCAAGCTTGCGCACGGCGCGCGCCCGCTTCTCGAGCCACCAGCC
>JALYMS010000261.1 GCA_030773535.1 Actinomycetota bacterium
CCCGGGGCGGTCGGCCAGCGGGTCACCGAGGACTGGCCGACCACCGGCATCCCGAGCGCGCAGTACAGCCGGGACAAGTCCGAGACCGAGCGCATCGTGCGGGAGGTCGCCCGGCGGCACCCGGAGATGACGCTCACCGTCATCCGGCCCACCCTGGTGCTGCAGCCCGACGCCGGCAGCGAGATCGCCCGATACTTCCTCGGTCCCCTGCTGTTCGGAGCCGCCCGCCTGATGCCCGGCTCCGTGGCCAAGCAGCTGCCGCTGCCCCTGCCGGCCGTATCGGTGGCGTTCGTGCACGCCGACGACGTCGCCGACGCCCTCGTCCGGATCCTGGACCGGCGGGCGCCCGGACCGTTCAACCTGGCCGCCGAGCCCCTCATGGACGCCCCAGGGATCGCCCGGGCGCTCGGCACCCGACGGGTACCGGTTCCTGCGTTCGCCGTGCGCGCGGCCGTGCAGGCGGCCTTCGCCGCGCACGTGATCCCCACCGAGCCCGGCTGGGTCGACATCGGCACCCGCGCGCCGGCCCTGGACACGAGCCGGGCCCGCCGGCTGCTCGACTGGACGCCGGAGCACCGCGGGGACGAGGTGCTCGCCCGGTTCGTCGCGGCCCTCGGGAGGGGCGAGGGCGGGGAAGGTCCCGTGCTGCGGCCGGCCGCCGGGTCAGCCGGTGCTTCCTAGGAGGGCGCGAGTCATGGCGTTCCGGGTGTCGAGCAGCTCGTCGAGCGCCGCGTCCAAATCCTCCGCGGAGACGGCCAGGTCCTCCTCCTCGGGTGTCCTGGTCGCGGCCAGCAGAGCGGCCCGGCGGAGCAGTTCCTTGAGGAACGACGCCGTCACCCCTTCGGTGCGGGCGACGACGTCGTCCAGGCGCGAGGTGTCCACCGGGAGCGCGCCGCGGTAGAGCTCGAACAACGAGCGGCGGGCATCGGCGTCGGGGAGTTCCAGCGCGACCGCCTGGTCGATCCGGCCGGGCCGCGCGGCGAGTGCCGGCTCCAGCAGATCTGCGCGGTTCGTCGTCAGCACGAAGACGACGTCGGCGTCCTCGGCCAGCCCGTCCATCTCGTTGAGCAGCTGGAACAGCAGCGGATGCTGCCCGGGATGCATGCCCCGGTCCTCCGCGATCAGGTCGACGTCCTCGATGACCACCATGGCCGGCTGCAGGGCGCGGGCAACGGAGCACGCCTCGGCCACCAGGTGCAGGGCGTTGCCGGTCAGCTGGAGCACCGTGGTACCGGCCAGGCTGCTGGTCAGGTAGCGGACCGTGTGGGTCTTCCCCACCCCAGGCGGGGCCGTAGAGGAGCAGCCCACGCTTGAGGTGCTGACCGCTGGCGAGCAGTCGGCGCTTGTGCCGGGCGACCCCCACCACCTGGCGCTGCACCTCGGCCAAGGTGTCCGGCCGCAGGATCAGCTGGTCGGCGTGCAGCGTCGGCCGCCGGTGGAACTGCAGCAGGGTCTGCCCGTGGCCGAACACCTCCGAGCCGAAGGAGAGCACCTGCCCCCGGAAGACGTTGTGCTCGAGGACCGCGGTCCGGATCTCCGTTGCTGCCCGGGGCGCGGCCGCGGGATCGGTGCTCACGATCTGCAGCGAGACCCGCTCGAGGCCGAACTCCGGCGACGCCCCGCGCAGCAGCAGGATCGTCCGCACATCCCCTTCAACGACCAGGTACACGCCGCATCGCAGGCAGGGGGCGGACCGCGCCGTCCGGACCGCAGGCAACGTTGACCGTCGCCGGGCTGCCCGGCCGCAGCGGCCCGTGCGGCTCCTCGCCACCCAGCAGGTCACCCAGCCGAACATCATGTGCTGGAAGTTCGCGATCCCGACGAGCTCCGATGTGCGGCGCCGGTCCGCCAGCCAAACCTCCAATCCGGCCTGCACGTTGACGTGCGCATAGGCGGGCCAGGTCTCCTCGATGACGTCTACGGTCCCGGCGCCGGCTCCGAGGTGGCCGGTGAGGACCCGGGACAGGCTCGGCCGCTCACCGGCCCGCGCGGCCCCGATCACCGCGCGCAGCCCGCGGCAGGCCAGCCGGCCCACGTCGGCGATCTCGGGTCGCAGGGTCTCCGGGGCCCTGCTTCCGTCGACACCCGTGGCCACGTCGCTGGCCACAGCGCTGGGCAGCGGGGCTAGGCGGACCAGCCGTACCGTTGCACGGGCGCATCCTTCCGGTCGGGGTGCGCCGCAGGGTAGCCGGACCAGGCCTGTTAGGCGGTGCGTGGCCGATCGGTTACAAACCGTTGCACATACCTGACGGAACGATTACGGTCGGTTTCGCATAGCAACGCCCTTGCGACCTGCCGGAGACGTCGTGCCCCCGCTCACCGCCGTGCTCGTGCCCGCCCCTGATCGGATCGTCGTCCGCTTCACCGGTGAGACGGACCTCTCCACGGCTCCGTCGTTCACCGCCGAGCTGGCGCGGGCAGCGGCTCTCGGCATGCGCTCGCTGATCGTCGACGTGTCGAGGCTGCGCTTCTGGGACTGCTCGGGCCTGCACGCGCTCGCCGACCTCACCGCCGAGCTGGCTCAGGCCGGCCGGCACGTCCGCATCGTCGGAGCCGGCGCGGCGACCCGGCGTCTGATCGCCATGGCCAATTTTACCGCCGCCCTCGAGCTCGACGGGCCGGTGCAGTTCTCGCGGCGGCAGCGCCGGCAGCCGGGACCCCCATCGACCGACCGCCACCTGGAGCGGTTGATGGAGATCCCGGCCTGAGCGACCTCAGGCCACCGCGTCCAGGCGGGCCATGTCCTCCGCGGACAGCGAAAGGCGCGCCGCTCCCAGGTTCTCGGTGAGGTGATCCAGCGACTTCGTGCCCGGGATCGGCAGGACGACGGGCGACTTCTGCAGCAGCCAGGCCAGCGCCACCTGTGACGGGGTCGCGTCGAGCTCGGCGGCGATGGCCGCCACCGGGCTCTCGGGCGCGGCGAGGTCACCGGTCGCGATCGGGAACCACGGGATGAACGCGATGTTCTCGGCGGTGGCGTAGTCGAGGACGTCCTGCGCCTTCCGGTTGGTCAGGTTGTAGAGGTTCTGCACGCTGACGACGTCCACGATCTTGCGTGCGGCCTTCAGCTCCTCGACGGAGACCTCCGAGACGCCGATGTGGCGGACCTTGCCCTGCTCCTGGAGCTCGCGGAACGCGCCCAGCTGGTCGGCGAGCGGCACCTCGGAGTCGATGCGGTGGAGCTGGATGAGGTCGATGCGCTCGAGCTTCAGGGTGCGCAGCGACAGCTCCACCTGCTGCTTGAGATAAGTGGGCCGGCCCACCGGATGCCATTCCCCCGGACCGGTGCGGGTCAGCCCGGCCTTGGTGGCGACGACCAGGCTGTCCGGGTAGGGGTGCAGAGCCTCGGCGATGATGGACTCGCTCACGACCGGCCCGTACGAGTCCGCCGTGTCGATGAAGTCCACGCCCTGCTCGACCGCGGCCCGGACCACGCGGACGGCGCCGGCGCGGT
>JALYMS010000262.1 GCA_030773535.1 Actinomycetota bacterium
CCGTTGGGGCCGACCACCGCGGTGATGCCCGGCTCGAGCCGGAGCGTGGTGGCGGACGCGAAGGACTTGAAGCCCTTGAGCGTCAGGCTGGAGAGGTGCACAGAACAGGCACCCTAGTCGGGGAGAAGGCCCTCCACCCGCACGTCAGGGGCGCACGGGACCGGTGTGACGGGAGGTTCAGGCCATACCCCTGGCGCGACCCCGCGCCGCGGTCCGCTCGCTCGTTCCTCGCTGCGATGCTCCCGCGGCTGTCGTCACGCGAGCGCGGGCTCGACGCTGTCGCGGGCGAGCGAGAGCAGGTCGTGGGCGATGGCGGCGTCCCGCTGGATGCGCAGCCGCTCGATCTCCTGCTCCAGTCTGCGTACCTTCGCCCGAAGGAGCGCGTTCTCCTCGACCACGCGGAGCTCCGCGGGTGCGACGACGTGACCGAACAGGGCCTTGGCCATGACTGCGACGGCCTTTCCGCGAGCGAGTGAGGGCGCCCGGCGCCCCGTGGTGACGGTCGGCGCGAGCTGTGGTAACCCCAGGGTGACAGGCCCGGACACGCAGGTCAACGCGAGGAGGGGCTGCCCACCGTGTCGGAGGAGTGTTGCGTTCGTCACGCCGTCGTGAAGCCGCGAACCCCCTGGAGGACGTCGTCGCGGACCTCGAGCCGCTCGACGCTTCCCGGAGCGTCGGGACCGTCGAGGGCGGCGATGAGCGCGGAGACGGCGTCCTCGGAACCCTCGACGACGACCTCGACGCGACCGTCCGCGAGGTTGCGGGCCGACCCGGCCAGTCCCGCCGCCGCGGCGAGTCCACGGACGAACCACCGGTAGCCCACGCCCTGTACGTGCCCGGCGACCCGGCGGATCACGGGCGTCGGCGGGGCTCTGCCGACTTCCGCCGGGTCCGCGGGGAGGGCTGGCAGGTCGGGCAGCTGTAGCTGGAGCGGTTCATGAACGACTCCCGGGTGATCGCGGTCCCGCAGCGGGGGCACGCACGGTCGGCCCGGCCGTAGACGGCCAGGAACCGCGAGAAGTAACCGCTCTGGCCGTTGACGTCGACGTAGAGCGAGTCGAAGGAGGTGCCGCCCTGTGCCAGAGCCTCGCTAAGCACGTCCCGGACGCCGTCGAGCAGGTCGGCGACCTGCGCCCGGGTCAGTTTCTCGGTGGGGCGGGCGCCGTGGAGGCGGGCGCGCCACAGCGCCTCGTCAGCGTAGATGTTGCCGACGCCGCCGATCAGCGTCTGGTCCAGCAGCGCGCGCTTGACCTCCGTACGACGTCGCCGCAGGGCGGCGGAGAAGGCGTCGACGTCGAAGTCCTCGTCGAGCGGATCGATGGCGATGTGCGCCAGCCGGCCGGGAATGTGCTCGCCGTCCATCTCCTCGACGGCCAGCCCGCCGAAGGTCCGCTGGTCGACGAAGCGCAGTTCCCGGCCGCCGTCGGTGAAGGTGAAGCGCGCCCGCAGGTGGATCTCGTCGGGCGAGGTCGGTTTCTCGACCAGCAGCTGACCGCTCATCCCGAGGTGTGCCACCAGCGCCCGGCCTGCGGGGGTGCCGCCCGGTTCGGCGATCGGCAGCCAGAGGTACTTGCCGCGCCGGCGGGCGGCGACCAGGGTGCGGCCGGTCACGGCGGCGGCGAAGTGGTCGGCACCTTCCAGGTGCCGGCGGACGGCCCGCGGATGGTGCACCTCCACGGTGGCCACCGTCCGCCCCGCGACCCACTGCTCGAGGCCACGCCGGACGACCTCGACCTCGGGCAGCTCAGGCATCGGCGAAATCAGGCATCGGCGGGCTCAGGCCTCCGCGGAGAGGGCCCGCCACGCGGCCTCGGCGGCCTCCTGCTCGGCGGCCTTCTTCGTCCGTCCGGTGCCCCGGCCGTGGACCGACCCGGCCAGGACGACGGCGGCGGTGAAGACCTTGGCGTGGTCGGGGCCGTCGTCCTCGACGACGTAGCCGGGCGCACCGAGGCCGAGGGTGGCGCCGAGTTCCTGGAGGCTGGTCTTCCAGTCCAGGGCGGCGCCGCGGGTGGCGGCCTCGACCAGCAGCGGGTCGAACAGCCGGTGGACGATCCCGGCGGCCGTGTCGAGCCCGCAGCCGAGGTGGACCGCGCCGATCAGGGCTTCCAGCGCGTCGGCGAGGATCGAGTCCTTCTCCCGGCCGCCGGTGGTCTCCTCGCCCCGCCCGAGCAGCAGGTGCGGGCCGATGCCGCGGTCGCCGAGTCGCCGGGCCACCGAGGCCAGCGAGGTCATGTTCACCACGGAGGCGCGCAGCTTGGCCAGCTGGCCCTCGGGGAGATCGGGCTGGCTGCGGTAGAGCTCGTCGGTGACGACCAGCCCGAGCACCGAGTCGCCCAGGAACTCCAGGCGCTCGTTGGTGGGCAGGCCGCCGTTCTCGTAGGCGAAGGACCGGTGGGTCAGCACCAGCCCGAGCAGGCCGTCGGGCAGTTCGACGCCGAGGGCGTCGCGCAGCCACGAGGCGGCCCGCTCGGCGTGCGCCTCGCCACCCGGCGGCCTCACGACGGTGCGGTCGGCGGTCGTCAGACGGAGAGGACCTGGCGGCCGTCGTACTGACCGCAGGTGGGGCACGCCTGGTGCGGCGGCTTGAGCTCACCGCAGGCGCGGTTGGGGCACGGCGACAGGGTCGGCGCCGTGGCCTTCCACATCGAGCGGCGGGAGCGGGTGTTGGCGCGGGACATCTTCCGCTTCGGAACGGCCACGGTCAGTTCTCCTTCGTCGGGAGGTTCTCGCCAGGGGTGCCCGGCGAGGAAGCGAATCGTTCGGTGAGCGCCGCCCATCGGGCGTCGACGACCTCGTGGCTGTGGTCGGCGGGCAGGTCGTCGAGGCGCGCACCGCAGTCGACGCAGAGCCCGGCGCAGTCCTCGGTGCAGACCGGGGCCAGCGGCAGGTTGAGCACGACGGTGTCGCGCAGGAGGGGCTCGAGGTCGAGGAAGTCCCCGTCGATGCGGCGGACCTCGTCCTCCTCGCTGGTCGCGTCCGTGGTGCTGCCGGCGTAGGCGTACAGCTCCTGGATGTCTAGTTCGAGGGTGTCCTCGAACGGCTCCAGGCAGCGCGCGCAGCTGCCGGCGACGGGCACCTCGGCGTCCCCGGTGACGAGCACGCCCTCCATGACCGATTCCAGCCGGAGCCGCAAGTGAGCCTGCGCGCCGGCCGGGACGCCGATCATCTCCACCCGCCAGTCCGGCGGTGCGGGAACCGTCCGGTCGAGTTCCTGCATCGCGCCGGCCCGCCGGCCGAGCTCCCGCAGGTCGATCCGCAGAGGGTTGCCTGCGAGACGCCGGGCGTCCTGGGACCGGGGTCCCGGGGTTCCGGCGTCTGGGCGGCGCGAAGAAGCAGAAGGCATGTCGGTACTCGCGGTAGGCAGTGGAGGATGGCCGGCCGGGCTACCCCGTGAACGGAGGCGTTCCCGGCGGTCGGACCAGGGATCGAGACTACCCGATCCCGGACGGCCTCCGGCGACGGAGCGATCCCGCTCAGGATCGGTTCAGGGCTCACGCAGCGTGCTGCGCGCCTTCTCGACGGAGCGCAGCATCCGTTCGAGCGTCGTCCCGAAGTCCGCGAGACGGCTGTCGACGTACTCGTCGACCTCTGCCCGCATGCGGGCGACGTCGGTGGCCGTCTGCGCCCCCAGCTGGTCGGCCCGGGACACCGCGCCGCGGTAGACCTCGGTCTCGGTGATGAGCCGCTCGTGCTCGACGAGGGCGTCGGCGATGAGCGATTCCCGCTGCGCCCGGCCCTCGGCCACCAGTCCTTCGGCCTCGGCCTCCGCGTCGGCCAGGAGCTCGCCGGCCTGGACCTGGGCCTCGGCGAGCAGCTCGTCCCGCTGGCGGCGGGCGGTGCCGAGCAGCTCGTCCCGCTGGCGGCGAGCGGCGGTGAGCAGCTGGTCGCTCTCCCCCCGGGTGCGGCCGGTGAGCCGCTCCGCCTCGGCCTGGGCCTGCTGGAGGATCTCGGTGCGCTGTTCGACGATGGCGCCCGCGGCCTGCACGTCCTCGGGCAGGGACTCGCGCAGGTCGTCGAGCAGGTCGAGCAGGTGGTCGCGCGGCACCATGCACGAACCCGACATGGGCACGCTGCGGGCGTTCTCGATGACCGTCGTCAGCTCGTCGACGGTCTCGTAGAGCCGGTAGACGACCTCCGTGGTCTGGGTGCGCGGCGGCCGCGTCACGGTGCGTCCCCTGGGACGGCGCGCTCGCGCAGCCGGTCGTCGACGGCCTTGGGCACCAGCCGGGAGACGTCGCCGCCGAACGTGGCGATCTGCTTGACCAGGCTCGAGGAGAGGTGGCCCACCGAGGGGGCGGTCGGCACGAACAGCGTCTCGACGTCGGTGAGCTCCCGGTTCATCTGGGCCATCTGCAGCTCGTACTCGAAGTCACTGACCGCGCGCAGGCCCTTCACGATCACCGGGATGTCGTGGGAGCGGCAGTAGTCGACCAGCAGACCCTGGAAGCTGTCCACGGTGACGTTGGGCAGGTCGGCGACGGATTCGCGCAGCAGGTCCATGCGCTCTTCGACGCTGAAGAGGCCCGCCTTGCCGGGGTTGACGAGCACCGCGACGACGAGCTCGTCGTAGAGGCCTGCCGCCCGGGTGATGACGTCGACGTGCCCGTTGGTGACCGGGTCGAAGGAACCGGGGCAGACGGCACGCCTCACGGGGAGCGACCGTACCGGAGCAGAGCCTCGCCGTAGCGCCGGTCGCGCAGGCCGGTGAAGGGTGTCGGCCACTCGAACGGCTCGGGACGGCTGGAGCGCTCGACCACGACGACGGCCCCGGGCGCCAGCCAGTCCGCTCCGGTCAGCGACTGCAGGACGCCCATCACCTCGTCGTCCGGGGTGGCGTAGGGCGGGTCGGCGAGCACGAGGTCGAAGGAGGCGGGAGCCGGACCGCCGAGGACCGTGCGCACGGAGCCCGCGACCACGCGCCCGCCCGGGAGTCCGACCGAGGCCAGGTTCGCCCTCAGGACGGGCAGCACCCCGGGCGAGGACTCCACGAACACGACGCTCGCCGCTCCTCTGGACAGCGCCTCCAGACCGAGCGCCCCCGAGCCGGCGTACAGGTCGAGCACCGCGGCCCCGCGCAGCTCGATCAGGCTGCCGAGGGTGTTGAACAGCCCCTCCCGTGCCCGGTCGCCGGTGGGCCGGACCCCGGACCGGGGGACCTTCAGCCGCCGCCCCCCGGCCAGGCCCGCGATGATCCGCGTCATCTCAGGCCTTCTCCAGCCACTCCGCGCGCTCATCGGTGGCCAGGGCCGCGACCTCCGCGGCGAGGCCTGGGTGGTCGGCGAGCCCGCGCTCGGTCTCGAGCAGCGCCGTCGCCTCGGCCCGTGCTTCGGCGATGAGCTCCTCGTCCTCCAGCAGCGAGAGCAGCCGGATGCCCGAGCGGCGGCCGGACTGCGCGGCACCCAGGACGTCGCCCTCCCGGCGGGTCTCGAGGTCCAGGCGCGCCAGCTGGAACCCGTCCGAGGTGGCCGCCACCGCCGCGAGGCGCTGCCCGGTCGGGGAGGTCGTGTGCGCCTCGGTGACGAGCAGGCACAGACCTGGGTGCTTCCCGCGGGCGACCCGGCCTCGGAGCTGGTGCAGCTGGCTGACGCCGAAGCGGTCGGCGTCCAGGACGACCATCACCGTCGCGTTCGGGACGTCGACGCCGACCTCGACCACGGTGGTGGCGACCAGCACGTCGATCTCGGCGGCGCCGAAGGCCCGCATCCGGGCGTCCTTCTCCTCCGGGGAGAGGCGGCCGTGCAGGACGTCGAGCCGCAGTCCCGACAGCGGCCCGTTGCGGAGCAGCTCGGCGATGTCCAGCACCGCCAGCGGGGGACGTCGGTCGCCGCGGGCGCCGTCGTCGGCGGGGGCGCCGTCGACGTCCTCCGATTCGTCGTCGGGTCCGGACTCGTCGCCGATCCGGGGGCAGACGACGTACGCCTGGCGGCCGGCGGCGACCTCCTCGCGCAGGCGCTGCCAGGCGCGGTCCAGCCAGGCCGGCTTCTCCCCCATCGGGACGACGGAGCTCGACACGCCCCCGCGCCCGCTGGGCAGCTGACGGAGGGTGGAGATCTCCAGGTCGCCGTAGACGGTCATCGCGACAGTGCGCGGGATCGGTGTGGCGGTCATGACCAGCACGTGGGGCGGGCGGCTGCCCTTGGCCCGCAGCGCGTCGCGCTGCTCCACGCCGAAGCGGTGCTGCTCGTCGACGACGACCAGCCCGAGGTCGGCGAAGTCCACGCCTTCCTGCAGGAGGGCGTGCGTGCCGATCACGATGCCGGCGCGCCCGTCGGCCACCTCGGCGCGCGCCGCCCGCTTGGCGGCCGCCTTGAGCGATCCGGTGAGGAGGGTGACCCGGGTGCCGTCCGGGGAGCCGTCGAGCTCGCCGGCCCGGCCCAGCGGCCCGAGCAGCGCGCGGATGCCACGGGCGTGCTGGGCGGCCAGCACCTCGGTGGGCGCCAGCAGGGCGGCCTGCCCGCCCGCGTCGACCACCTGGGCCATGGCACGCAGCGCGACGACGGTCTTGCCGGAGCCGACCTCGCCCTGCAGCAGCCGGTGCATGGGGTGGTTCCGGTCGAGCTCCGCCGCGAGCTCCTCGCCGACCTCCCGCTGCCCCTCGGTGAGCGCGAACGGCAACGCGGCGTCGACGGCGTCGAGGAGCCCGCCGGCCTTCCGGGGACGCCGGGTGCCGGGTTCGAGCGCGGCGGCGCGCCGGCGTGCCGCGAGGGTGAGCTGGAGGGTCAGCGCCTCGTCCCACTTGAGCCGGGAGGCGGCGCGCTCGACGTCCTCCAGCGTGGTGGGGCGGTGGATGTCGAGCAGTGCGGCGGGCAGCGAGAGCAGGCCGTGGCGGGTCCGGATCTCCTCGGGCAGGGGGTCCTCGACCAGTTCGGCGAATCCGCCGCCGGCTCCCAGCAGCAGCTTGAGCGACTTCTGGATCACCCAACTGGAGACGTCCTTGCTGGCCGGGTAGATCGGGACGAGCGCGCGCGCCCAGTCGGCATCCTCGTCGACGACGTCGAGCAGGTGCATGTCCGGGTGGGCGAACTGCTTCTCGCCGCGGTACTCCCCGACCGTGCCGGCGAACATACCCCAGGCGTTCGGCTTGAGAGCGGCGTGCCGGTGGTTGAAGAAGACCAGTTTCATCCGGCTGCTGCCGTCGCCGACGACGACCTCGGTCAGGCTTCCCTTGCGGTTGCGCATCGGGCGGGTGGTCACGCTCCGGACCTGGGCCAGGACCGTGACGCGGTCACCGACCTGGACGTCTGCGAGGTCGGCCTGCTCTCCCCGCCGGGCGTACCGGCGGGGGTAGTGGCGCAGCAGGTCCCGGACGGTGTGCAGGCCCAGCTGCTCGGCCATGCCGGTCGCGGTCTTCGGTCCGAGGACGCGCGACAGGGGCGTATGCACGGTCACCGCCACCGGATCACCGCCACGAGGTCACTCCACACCGAACTGCAGGGGGATGCCGCTCGGGCCGCCGCCGTAGCGGACGACCTCGATCGTCGGGTGGGCCGTGGCGAGGTGGGCGAGGACGGTGTTCCCGAGGGACTCGTCCGGACCGACGACGAGGGTGGCCATCTCGCCGCCGCCGGAGAGCAGTCGGTCGAGGAGCTCGCACGCGACGGCGGCCAGATCGCTGCCGACGACGAGGACGTCACCCTCGGCCGAGCCGAGCGCGTCTCCGGGCCGACACCGGCCCGCGGAAGTGAGGGCCTCCTGCTCGGCAACGGTGACCTCGGCCCAGCGGGTGGCGGCGGCGGCCGCGGCCATGGCGAGCCCGTCGGCGCCGAACCGGCGGGCGGGATCGGCGACGGCGATCGCCGCGAGGCCCTGCACCGCAGCGCGGGTCGGCACGACGCCCACCTCGCGGCCCGCTTCGCGGGCGCGGGCGGCCGCGCGCGAGGCGACTGCCGTGAGGTCCGCGTCATTGGGCAGGACGACGACCTCGGAGGCGGCGGACGCGACGATCGCCTCGAGTACGTCGTCCTCGGTGAGGGGCGCGGCGGTCCGCGGCAGCACGCGGACGCCTTCGCCGGTGAACAGCTCCGCCAGCCCGTCGCCGGCGGCCACCGCGACGACGGCCCGCGTGCCCGGGAGCGGAGCCGATGGCGGCACCGGCGCGAGCGGGGTCACGGAGATCCGGTGCGGTCGTCCGGCCTCGATGCCTGCCTCGATCGCGGCTCCCACGTCGGTCACGTGCACGTGGACGTTCCACTCGCGGCCGCTGGGCGTGTCGACGCCGACCACCACCAGGCTGTCCCCGAGCGCGGCGAGGCGCTGCTGCAGTCGGGTGACGGCGTCCTCGTCGGTGTCGGCCAGCAGGTACTGGACCTCGCTGCCGGGACCGGGGGGTGGCTGGTGCGGGAGGTCCTCGCCGGTGTACCCGTGCCCGGGGTGCCGGTGCTTGGAATCGCGGCGGGCCAGGGGCGGGCGCGCGGGCTCGACGCCGGTCACGGTCGTCACGAGGGCGTCGAGGACAAGAGAGAGACCGGCGCCTCCGGCGTCGACGACTCCGGCGTCCCGGAGCACGGCGAGCTGCCCTGGGGTGGCCTCCAGGGCGACGCGGGCGCCGTCGGCCGCGGCCCGGACCACCGCTGCCAGGTCGGCCGCGCCGTGGTCGACGGCGGCCACCGCCGCGTCTGCGCTCGCGCGGGCGACGGTGAGGAAGGTGCCTTCCTCTGGATCGGCGACCGCTGTGTATGCGGTCATGGCGGCCTTCTGCAGGGCGCCGGCGAGAGCGGGGCCGTCCGCGGGAGGCTGCCCGCCGAGCTGGTCGGCAAGGCCGCGCAGGAGCTGGGCGAGGATGGTTCCGGAGTTGCCCCGGGCGCCGAGGACCGCGCCGCGGGCGGCCACTGACCAGGCCGACTCCGTGGTGCGCCAGCCCTCACGGTCGAGCTCGGCGACGGCGGCCTGGGCGGTGAGGAGCAGATTGGTGCCGGTATCGCCGTCGGGCACCGGAAAGACGTTGAGATCGTCCAGCCGGCCGCGGAACTCGGACAGGACCTCGACCGCGGCTCGGTACCACTGACCGACCGCGGCGTCGTCCAGCGCCTGCAGCACGGGCGGAGGGTACCCATTCGCGCCGACAGGACCGGCCATTCCGAGCGGGTGCGCGCCGGGCGGGCTCGG
>JALYMS010000263.1 GCA_030773535.1 Actinomycetota bacterium
CCTCTACACCAAGGGCCAGCACCTGCTCGGCCTGTACGAAGGCCGGGACCTGCTGGCCGCCGGGGCGGACCCCGCCCTCGTCGAAGGCCCCCTGGACGCCGTCGCCCTCACCCTCGCCGGCGACGGCCACACCGTCGGCGTGGCGACCCTGGGCACCGCCCTCACCGACCGCCAAGCCGACCTGCTGCGCCCCTACATCCGGCCCGACGGCCCCGGCATCCTCATCGCCACCGACAACGATCCCGCCGGCCAGCGGGCCGCCGAACGCATCTACCGGCAGCTCACCGCCCGCGGCGACGACCCCCGCCGCCTCGCCCTACCCACCGGCCTCGACCCCGCCGACCTCCACCACGATGGCGGCGCCCCCGCGCTGCGCGAGGCGATCGCCCGAGCGGGCAACCTCGCCGACCAGGTGCTCGACGCCGGCATCGCCCGCGCCGTGCCCAGCGGCAACACCGCAGACGTCACCCAAGCCGTCCGCGAGGCGGCAGCGATCATCGCCGCCCTCCCACCGCCACGGTGGCTGTCCCACATCGACCGCGTCACCGACGCCCTCCACCTGCCACCCGGCACCGTCCACCAGGCCGTACTCGATGCCGGACACACCAGCCGACCGGCACCGGTCAGGAGCTCCCCGACCGAGGCAGGACACCGCCGTCACCAGGAACGTTCCCCGGCAACACCAGACGACCGACCGCCCATTGCGCTCCCCCTAGCTGCCGCTCGCACCATGGGGGCACGTGCTCCCGATACCAGCGCGCCAGCTCTGTAGACCAAGAGCGCCGCCGAGCACGGCGGCACACGGATGTCAGCGGCCAGGCGGCTCACCGACGGACAAGCGCTCCCCCCGGAGGAGCCTCTGCGCATCGCGGTGACCCGATACTGGAGAAAGTCGCAAGCTTCGTGACGCACGCTCGCTCACATGAGGTCGCCGACTGCTCCGACGGGGGAACGCTACCTACCAGGCCCGCGTGCGGGCCTCCTAAGCCACAACGCTCGTCACTCACCGAACGCCCCGACCGAGGCCCGACTTCGGCCGGGAGGAGGTGCGTGATCATGCAGCCCGCCCGCAGGCCCAGCGCCGACGCTGCCGCCCCCGCCCAGCTCCTCACCATCGGGCAAGCCGCCGAGTACCTGGGAACAGGGAAGCGCTTCGTCCGCCGGCTGATCACCGAGCGGCGGATCGCGTACGTCAAGCTCGGCAAGTACGTGCGTCTCCAGCGCTCTGCGCTCGACGCCTTCATCGAGGGCGGCAGGGTCCAGACTCGGGAGTGACGCGCACCGAACAGTCAGACCGTCCTGGCATTGTCGCGACATGGGAAAGAGAGCAGCGTTCGGCACCGTCGACCGGCTTCCCAGCGGCCGCTACCGCGCTCGCTACATCGGCCCTGACGGGCGCCGTCGTTCCAAGGTCTTCGGTACGGCCAAGGCCGACGCCTGGGCCTGGCTATCCACCCAGCAGGCCGATCTGGTCCGCAAGAGCTGGCGGGCGCCTGAGGCCGGCCGCCGGGCCGTCGGCGCGTACGCCGAGGACTACCTGGCCCGCGACGACCTCAGAGAGAGCACCCGGGTTCTCTACAGGGGCCTGTGGCGGCTGCACCTCGCCGATCACTGGGCGGCGGTGCCGGTCGGGGATGCCACCCTGGCCCAGGTCCGCACCTGGCACACCAAGGCGGCCAAGACCACTGGCCCGACAGCGCTGGCGCAGGCGTACCGGCTGCTGCGCTCGCTCTTCGGTGTGGCCGTCGCTGATGAGGTCATCGCGGCAAACCCGTGCAGGCTCCGCAACGCGAGCACTCCCAAGGCAGCGCGGCCGTCGCGAGCGCTGACCGCAGCGGAAACGCGGGCACTGGCCGACTACATGGGTTCCGACCGGCGAACGGAGCGCTACCGGACACTGGTGCTCGTGCTGGCCTTCGGCGGGCTGCGTTTCGGCGAGGCGACGGCACTGCGCCGGTCCGACGTCCTCGACGGCAGCAGGGTCCGCGTCGAGCGCTCGGTGCGCTACCTGGGAGGCCGGTGGTTGGTCGGCGATCCGAAGTCCGACGCGGGGCGCCGGACGGTCACCCTGCCCGCCAGTGTGGCCAGCGCACTAGCCGACCATCTGGAGCGCTTCGTGCTCGACTCCCCCGACGCGCTGGTGTTCGGTACCTCCTCGGGCGGCTTCCTGTCCTCAGCCAACTGGGGCCAGACCTTCCGCCGGGCCGTCCAGGCCGTCGGCCTCTCTCCCGTCCGACCGCATGAATTGCGGCACACTGGCGCGACCCTTGCCGCTGCGACCGGTGCCACGACCAAGGAGCTGATGCGGCGCCTCGGGCACTCGACCCCGGCGGCTGCGCTCATCTACCAGCACGCGGCCGATGAGCGCGACGGCGAGATCGCGCGGGCCCTCGAGGCGATGCTCGGGGCCGTCCCGGTGGCGCCAATCCGGACAGCGCGACCCACCCGCGAAGTCGCCGAAGCGGTGGCCGCGGACAGCCGTTAGGTCACGTACGGATCATGCGTGCCGAGTCAGAGGTAGGAATGGCGGGCTGACCTGGGTGGATACCGTCATATAGATCAGCTTCCCAAGCTGACAGTGCGAGTTCGATTCTCGTCACCCGCTCTGCGTCCGGCCGACGCCGGCCATTCGGCTCACGGTGCCGCCAGGCCGACCGGCTCGGTCTGCCGCTTTCGCCGCGCCAACACGTACGCCTGCGAGCCGACGGCGATGGCCATGCAGCTGAGCCACATGGCGGTCTCGTACTCCGCGGGATAGAGGACACCCTGCAGGTACTGGTGGATGAAGCTGCCGTCGTACGGGCTTCCCCCACCGCTCGTCAGCAGCCACTTCTCGAGCCTGGTGAGCGGACAGGTGAAGGACGCGAGCGTGACGTAGGCCGAATAGATGGTCGTCGCGATGTGCGGCCAGACCAGCGCGAACCGGCGGAGGGCCAGGAACCCGCCGAGCACCATGTACACGAGAAAGGCCATGTGCACGACCACGACCACGTCCGCGAGCACCAGGGCTGCCACGCCGGGGACTATACGGCCGACGGGGCCTGGGACGAGCCACCTGACCTGGTGACATGGCGCCGTCCGGCATGAGTCCGGAGCGCCGCAGAGCCGCCGAGGTCACTTCGTTCGGTAGTCTGGGCGTTCTCACGGCACTCCGGTCCTGAAAATCGACGGCGAGCCGCCGGGACGACGACGTGTGCGCTGGCCGACGACTCAGAGAAAACTTGCCGTATATGGATGAACCCGCCGTTCGCGACGGCCGCGACGGCGCCTACGGGATGGCCGTGATCGTTGCCGCGGTCACCGTCGCCGTAGCCGTCGTCTGCGCCCTCTACCTGGGCCTCCCCCTCCGCGACCCGGACGGCTTCCTGGGCCCCACCTACGTCCGACTGCCCCTGATCGTGGTGATGCTGCTCGTCGCCGACGTCGTGCCCCGTGCCCTGCTGCGCGCCCGCTCGCCGCGGGATGCGCTGGAGCAGTTGGTGCAGGTCGCCCGCCGTCGCTGGCCCTGGCGACGGCTTCGTCCGGCGCTGCTCGGGCTGGCTGCCTTCTACGCCACGTACGTCTCCTACCGCAATCTCAAGCACTTCTTGCCGTTGTTCCGGCCGGACCTGGTCGACGAGGAGCTCCTCCAGCTCGACCGCGACATGATGGGGGGGCCCGCTCCCGCGGAGCTCGTCCACGATCTCCTCGGGACCGGAGCCGCCGCGCACGTGCTCTCCTGGATCTACCTGGCATTCCTCATGTTCGTCCCGGCGTCGCTGGCGCTCGCCCTCGTCTCGAGGACCCGGGCCCGCGAGGGCAGCTGGTACGTGACGGCGCTGTGCCTCAACTGGAGCCTGGGTACCGCCAGCTACTACCTGCTGCCCTCGAGAGGCCCGATCTACGCGGCGCCCGAGCTGTTCTGGCGCCTGCCGGAGACCGGCACGTCGCAGCTCCAGGACAGCTTGTGGGTCTCGCGCCTGTTCGTCCTCATCGACCCTTACGGCACCGAGCGCATCCACAGCATCGCCGCGTTCGCGTCGCTGCACGTGTCGATCATCTTCACCGCGGCGCTCATCGCGCAGCTGACGCTCCGGTCGATCCCGATTCGCGTCGTGCTGTGGGCCTTCTTCGTCCTGACCACGACCGCGACGATCTATTTCGGCTGGCACTACATCGTCGACGACATCGCTGGGCTGCTGATCGGCGGGGCAGCGGTGGCGCTGGCCGGCTGGTGGACCGGCCAGTTCGGGCGGTCGGCGGAGCGCGATCACCAGCCCTACGACGAGGACGAGGACGACCAGCCTCTCCTCTGGTCCACACGGCACCGCCAGGTGACGCCGTCCGCCACGTGACACCCCGGCCGAGACGTAGCCCGCCAGGATCGGCAGTTCCGCCCGGGTACGCGCTGGCAGCCACCCGCCCGCGGGCGACACTCATCGATGGTCTGAGCCGGCATCTTCCGCGGGTCGGCCTCGAGGGCGTCCTCGGCGATCTCGACCGCACCGCCGAGCACTGCCCTGTCCCGGGGGCCGCCGCCGGTGCCGGGTACACCTGGGACGACGGGGACCGCAGGGACCCGTCGTGGTGGCCGCAAGGGGTCGCCAGCATCCGCTCGGGGAACGTGCTGCTCGTGAGCTGGTACGCCAGACGACGCGGTCTCCTCCCGGGCCCGGGGTCCCGGATCTCGGTCCTGGACCGGACCCATCCGGGCGGTCCGCGTTACCGGCACGTCCTGCTGGTCGCGCCGCACCGCCGCCTCGGTGTCCCGGGGTTGAGCGCCGTACGCGTGCACGCGGGTGGCATCGCGGTCCACGGGAACGTCCTCCACGTCGCCGACACCCTCTTCGGAGTGCGCCTCTTCCACCTCGCTGACGTGCTGCGCGTCCCGCGGCGACCGGGCCGCGCTCCTGGAGGCAGCGTGCACCGCGGGATCGACCGGCTAGGTCGCTCCCTGCGCGGCTTCGGCGCCCACGGCTACGACTACGTCTTGCCCCAGCTGATGGCGCTGCGGGTTCCGCTGACGGCCAGCACCCGCCGGTTGCGCCACTCGTTCCTGTCCATCGGACAGCTCGGAGGCCGGCCGAACCTGGTGGTGGGTGAGTACCGCCGGGCGGCGGACGCGCCACCGAGGCTCGTCCGATATCCGCTGGACGGCGCCGGAGATCTGCCGACGGTGGACCGCTCCGGCCGGCTTCGACCCCTCGAGGTGCACGAGGACCAGCCGAGACGCATGCAGGGAGCGGCTGTGCACGACTCGACCTGGTTCGTCACGGCGAGCTCCGGCGAAGGGGTGAACGGCGATCTCTACGTCGGCGCCCCAGGCGCCTGGGCCCGTTCGCGCGGGGTGCTCCCCCCCGGACCGGAGGACCTCGACTGGTCCCGTCCCGGCGAAGAACTCTGGTCGGTGTCGGAGTGGCCGGGACAGCGGTGGGTCTTCCCCATCGCGACCGACCGCCGGCGCTGGAGTGCGGAAGGAACCGGCTCTCCACCTTCGTGACCTGCGCCTCGTGCGGTCGGGGGTCTTTGGTCCCTGTAGTTACTCCACTCAGACCGCAACGATCGAGCCATGAGCGACATCCGGTCCTCCGCGGACCCCGAGCCGGCACCGGAGAGCTCCCCGCGTCCGGACCTCCCCGGACCGCCCACGCCCCGGGACGCGTCAATCGGGCCCGAGCCGGTCCGCCTTCCCCCGCTGCTCTCACGCCGCCAGGCGCCCTGGTTGATCGTGGAGATGGACGGATCGTCGAGCGCCGCCCACGGCCTGGTCTGGGCGCTTCGCGAAGCAGCGCGTCGGGAGGCGACCGTGGTCGCGGTGGCCGTCCTCGACGCACCCGAGGGCGACCCGCTGGAGGGGTCGGCACGCGTCCGGTTGCGAGCTCAGTCGACGGCACACGACCGCCTCGAGGCACAGGTACTCCGGGCGATCGCCGAGTCCGGCGTGCACGGCCGCGTCCGCACCGCTGTGCTGGACCGACCGGTCTTCGAGGCACTCGCCGCCGCCACCCGCGGTGCAGACCTGGTCGTGGTGGGACCGCAGGGCAAGACCCTGCTGCGCCAGGCCGTATCCCGACCGCCTGCGCGGCGGCTGGCCCCCGCGGCGCCTGAGGGCGCCGCCCCTGGCCGCACACCGCGTCAGCACACAGCGAGCATCAGCGTGTCGGGACCGCTTCCCTCTCCCAGCCGGGACTCCTACCGTCGGGCCGTGACCCCGCCCGACGGTCCCGCCGAGGATGGAGACGACCCCGCCGAGGATGTGCACGGCCCCTCCGGGGACACGGCCGGGTCCGATGCGGACGCGACCTCCACCGGGGTGCCCGTGCTGGCCGCCGCCGTCGTGGCAGCCGCCTCGGGCGCTCAGGGCGAGTCGACCCTGCAGGACATCCTCCGGGCAGCGGTGCAGCACGTCGGCGCCGCCTACGGCGCCCTGGGCCTGCTCACCCCGGACGGCAGCCGCCTGGACCGGTTCGTCGTCGCGGGCGTGGACGACGCGCTCGTCGAGCACATCGGCCGGCTGCCGATCGGGCGGGGCATTCTCGGCCTGCTGGTAGCCGACCCCACCCCGCTCCGCCTGGACGACCTGAACCGACATCCCGCTGCCGTCGGCTTCCCGCCAGGGCATCCGCCCATGCGCTCCTTCCTCGGCGTCCCGATCAAGGTCGGGGAGGCGGTGCTCGGCAACCTCTACCTCACCGAGAAGCGCGGCGGAGGGCCGTTCACGGACGCGGACACGGAGATCGCCCGCGCTCTCGCCGCCGTGGCGGGGCTGGCCCTCGCCAATGGACGGCTGGCCGAGCGCTTCGAGCTGCGCGCTCGCTGGGGGCAGGCCGGCACGGAGCTGGCCACGGCGCTGCTCTCGGGCGCCGATCCGGACGACGTGCTCCGCGCCGTGTCCAGCCGGGTCTCCGAGCTGACCGGCGCCGACATGACCGGAGCGCTCACACCGAGTGGGGACGACGGCGAGACGCTGACCATCGTCGCGGCCGTGGGCCACGCCGCCGACGACGTCGAGGGTGTCCGCGTCCCCCTGGCCGGCAGCTACGTCGGCCCCACCCTGGAGGCCGGCGAGCCGCGGCTGATCGAGGACATCAGCACGATGCCCGTCGTCGGCCGGCGGGCCGCGGTCGTCGTCGAGCTGACCGCCGGCTACGGCCCGGCCATGATCGTGCCGCTGGGCACCCCGGAGAACCGAGGCCTGCTCGTGGCCCTCCGTCGCCGCCGGGGCTCGCAGCCCTTCTCGACCGACGACCTCGATGCGCTGGCCGCGTTCGCCGCCCGCGCGTCGGTCGTCCTGGAGCTCGCCCGGACGCAGCAGCGCGAGCGCCGGCTGCAGATGCAGGCCGACCGCGACCGCATCGCGCGGGACCTGCACGACCACGTGGTCCAGCGCATCTTCGCCACCGCCCTGTCACTCGACCGTCTCAGCCGCGCCCTGCAGCCGGGAAACCGGGAGGCCGCCGAACGGCTCTCCCGGAGCGTCGACGAGCTGGACCAGACGATGGCCGAGATCCGGGCCGCGATCTTCGAGCTCCACCGGGACGACGGGCCGCAGGCCGCCACCGTGCGCAACTCGCTGGCCGATGTCGTCCGCCAGGCCACCGAAGGGCACGGACTCCGGCGCGACGTCCGCTTCCGGGGCCCGGTCGACGACCTCCCTCGGGACCTCGTCCCCGACCTGGTGGCCGTCGTGCGGGAGCTGGTGACCAACGTCGTCCGCCACGCCGCCGCCTCCCGCGTGACGGTCACCGTCGGCTTTGCGGACGAGGTGACGGTGGCGGTGGCCGACGACGGCATCGGCCTGCCCGAGGTGACCGCGCGCAGCGGGCTCGCCAACCTGGCGGACCGCGCGGAACGGCGCGGGGGCCGGCTCCAGACCTTCGCCGGCCCGTCCGGGACGCAGATCTGCTGGGCCGTCCCCTTCCCGGTCCCCTGACCAGGAGGCCCCACCGGGTCAGTTCCCGGCGCCCTCCCGCAGGTGCGTCGCCAGGATGGCCGCCTGCGTGCGCCGCTCCAGCCCCAACTTGGCGAGCAGATGGCTCGTGTAGTTCTTGACGGTCTTCTCCGCCAGCCCCATGCGTTCACCGATCTGCCGATTGGTCAGACCCTGGCCGATCAGCAGCAGGACCGTGCGCTCCTGATCGGTGAGCAGCGGCAGCCGGTCGCTGCCCGGAACCCCGGACGGACGACCCCGACGGCCGGGGCCCACGTCGTCGAACAACGTCCCTCCGGAGGCGACGATGCGCACGGCCGAGACGAGAGCGGGTCCGCGGATCTTCTTGAGCAGGAAGCCCGAAGCGCCGGCCCGGACCGCGGCGTCCAGTGCCTCCTGCTCGGAGTAGCTGGTCAGCACCAGGCAGCGGAGGCCGGGCAGGCGTTCCCGCAGTCCGCGGCAGAGTTCCGCGCCGTTGCCATCGGGCAGGCGCATGTCGATGACCACGACGTCGGGCCGGACGGCGGGCACGCGGGCCAGCGCCTCGGCCACCGAGCCCGCCTCCCCGGCGACGGTGACCTCCGGGTCGTCCTCCAGCACCTCGGCGACCCCCCGGCGGACGATCTCGTGGTCGTCGACGAGGAAGACCCGGACCGGGGCGGACGGGAATCCCACGGGCAACCACCTTCCGGACGCCGGAACTCGCAGATGCCAGGCTAGGGCGGGACGCACCTCCCCGGAACGGTTCAGGCCGGCAGCAGCAGCGCCGCGTAGAGCGTGAGGCCCGGACCGAAGGCCATGACGACCATCGGCCCGTCGACGTCCGCGAGCTCCTCCAGCACCAGCAGTACCGTCGCCGAGGAGCAGTTGCCGTGCTCGGCGAGCACCCGCCGCGACGCGGCGATCTGTTCCTCGGCCAGACCCAGCTCGTCGCGGACGACGTCGAGGATGCGCGGCCCGCCCGGGTGCACCGCCCAGCCCGCAACGTCCTCGATCCGCAGCCCCGCGCCGGTCAGCAACTCGTCGACGACGTCGGCCACGTGTCGCCCCAGCACATCGGGCACCCGCGCGGACAGGCCCATGCGGAAGCCGAGGTCGGTGACGTCCCACGTCATGTGGTCGACGGTCGAGGAATCGGTCCGGGCCACGATGCCGGCCATTCGCCGTCCGCGGGCAGCCCCGGGTTGGAGGACGACCGCCGCGGCGGCGTCGGAGAACAGCGCGTGGGCGACCACCTGCTCGAGGTCGTCCTGCGCCGGCTGGACGTGCAGGCTGGTGAGCTCGCAGCACAACAGGACCGCCGGCCGGGACCGCGCGGTGACGAAGTCGCTCACCGCCGCCAGCCCCGGGATGGCGGCGTAGCAGCCCATGTGGCCCACGAGCAGGCGCTGCAGCCCGGGCGGCATGCCCAGGTCGCTGGCCAACCTGATGTCCAGGCCCGGAGTGGCGTAACCCGTGCAGGTGGCAACCGCGAACAGGCCGACGTCACCCGGCGCCAGTCCGGCTGCGTCCAGCGCGCCGGCGACCGCCTGCTTGCCCAGCGGCAGCGCCTCCTGGACGTAGCGCTCCATCCGGGCGCCGGTGCCCCAGCCGCTGAGGTCCTCGTCGAGCGGGCTGGCCACCGTGTGCCGGCGGCGGACGCCCGCTCCGGCGAAGATCCGCCGGGCGGCCCGCACCCCCTCGTAGTGCCGGGCGAAGTACCCGTCCCAGATCGCATCCTGGTCGATGGTCGCGGGGAGGGCTGACCCGGCACCCGTCAGGACAGCGGCGCTCACAGGGTTTCCGGGGTGCGAGGGCTCGGCGTCATCTGCACGACGGTACGACCCGGCCTTCCGTGCTGCCCGTCATCGTTTGCGCCCATAACCGGCGAAGAGGACGGCCGTGGTGGGCAGGCGCTTCATCCGTACCCCGACCCGGCGGCCCCGCCGCCAGCCCACGATGTCCCGGATCGAGGGCCGCAGCCCGACCAGCTCCAGGTCCAGCCCCAGCCCGGGAGCCGCGGCCAGCAGCCGACGGCGGTCGACGAAGAGCGCGGGATCGTGGATGCCCGGCGGCGGTCCGCCGGGGACCCGCTCGAGGATCCGGACCGCGATGACATCGGCGAGCCAGGTGGCGGCGATCGCGTCG
Source organism: Actinomycetota bacterium (assembly GCA_030773535.1). Taxonomy (GTDB): domain Bacteria; phylum Actinomycetota; class Actinomycetes; order Mycobacteriales; family Geodermatophilaceae; genus Blastococcus_B. The sequence goes on from JALYMS010000263.1 coordinate 10,037, forward strand.
ATGACCAGGGTGCCGCCCGGCCGCAGGAGGCGGGCGGCCTCGGCGAGCACGGCGACGTCGTCCTCGACGTGCTCCAGGATCTCGCCGGCGACGACCACGTCGGCACACCCGTCGGCGAGCGGGACGGCGAGGACCGAGCCGCGCACCGCGGACATGCCGTGGGCGCGGGCCAGCTCGAGTCCCGCGAGCCCGAGGTCGACGCCGACGTGCCGGTAGCCCAGCCGGGCGGCATGCGGCGCCATGAGACCGCCGCCGCAGGCGAGGTCGACCAGCAACGCGTCGGGGGAGGCAGCCCGCGGGATGTGCTCCGCCCGGGAGGCGGCCAGCCAGTGCAGCATGGCGAAGCCCCCGGCGCCCTCCCACCACTGGTCGGCGAGCTCGTCGTACTGGGCGGGGTCGTTGCGCCGCAGGGCCGACGGCACCGTCAGCTCTTCTTCAGCGGATCGTGGCCACAGTTCATCAGCGAGTAACGCCACCGGGAGTTCTCCACGTCCTCCTTGCCCGGCCCGTGCACCTTGCGCATGTGGGCGTAGTCGTCGTCGGCCAGGTCGCCCTTGTTCGTGCGCAGCAGTTCGACGATGCGCCGCCCGGAGGCGTGTCCCGTCGACTCGTCGCCGCCGTCCTTCTGCCCGACCTCCTGGGACTCGTCGGTGTCCAGCCACTTCTCGAGTTCGCCGGCGGTCATGTTGACCACCTCGTCGAATTCCCGGCGGATGGTGTCGTGGTCCTCGCCGGCCATGGGGCCCTCCCGATCGTCGTCGTCGTCCGATACCGCGCCGCACTGCGGCGGAAACCGCTGGTCGGGTACTGCTGGAACGCCCGGAGACCCAGGAGGCCCGATGTCCGTCGCCGTAGCCGGCAGCCTGAACGACGACGTGCTCGTCGCCGTCGGCCGGCTCCCCGGCCGCGGCGAGACGGTGATCGCCCCGAGCCCCGGGTGTCGACGTGGCCCACGTCCGCCGGACCGCCGGCGTTCCCACGGGCAGCGCCACCATCCCCCGTGGAGGACGGCACCGGAGAGAACCTGATCGTCGTCGTGCCGGGGGCCAACGGGCGGCTCGCTCCCGAGGACGCCGACGTGGAACCGGTGCGCCGTGCCGCGGTGCTCCTGCTCCAGCTGGAGGTGCCGATGGGCACCGTGCAGGCCGCGGCCAGGGCGGCGGGCGGCCTCGTCGTCCTCACCCCGGCGCCTCCCCGGCCGTTGCCGGCCGGCCTGCTCGACCGGGTCGACGGGTGCCCGAGGCGGGGCTGGTGGGCTGACCTGCGGTTCGCTCTCCGGCGGCGCGGGCACAGGGCCAGCCGAACCGACGGATCGAGGAGACGCGATGACCGACCCTGAACAGCCCGCGCACACCGCCGAGCCGGCCGAGGGCTCGGAGGCTCCCGGCAAGCAGCCGGGGGGCCGGACGCCCCACCCGGATCAGCCCGCCGAGGGCGCGGACACCGCCGGGGACGGGGCCGACACCCCCGACGCCTGAGCGGCGCGGGAGGGCCGACGTCGCCGGGTGGGGCTTCCTGCTGCTCCTACGAGCCCGCGACGTCGCGGAGGCGGGCAGCCGACGGCGGCCGGTCGGGCCCCGGCGGGCCGGCGAAGGCCTGGGCGATGTCCAGCCAGCGGTCGGCGTCCGGGCCGGTGGCGGCAAGGTCCAGGTCTGCCCGGTGCCGTCGCCGGGTCACCCGCAGGCAGAAGTCCAACGCCGGACCGGTGACCCGCTGGGCGGCGTCCTCGGGTCCCCACGTCCAGGTGCCGCCGTCCGGCCCGGCCAGCTCCACCCGGAACGGCTCCGTCGGTACCGGCAGGCCGTGCTGGCCGAAGGAGAAGTCGCGGGCCCGCACCCCGATGTGCGCAACGTGCCGCAGCCGCCCGGACACCGACGGGGCCCCGCCCAGTGCGTCAGTGACGTCCAAGCCGTGGGCCCAGGTCTCCATCAGCCGGGCGCTGGCCATCGATGTGGCACTCATCGGCGGGCCGAACCAGGGCAGCCGCGTCCCGTCGGGCAGCGCCGGGAGCCGTTCGTGCAGCGCGCGACGGCCCTCCCGCCAGCGCCTCAGCAGGCGAGCGGGCTCCTCGGTCGCCCCCCTCCACAGCGGCGTCGTCGACGAGGGTGCCCAGACCCGGCGAGGCCCCGGCCAGCGCCCGGGCGAGGGCGCCCGATCGGTCGCCGCGAGCAGCGCCTGTTCGTCGGTCCAGGCCAGGTGGGCGATCTGCGCGGCGACCGTCCAGCCCTCGGCCGGAGTGGGGCGGAGCCAGTCCCTCCCGTCGAGGAGCCGACGACGGCGTCCAGCGCGCCCGACTGGGCATCGAGGTCCTCCAGCAGTCCGGCGAGCAGCGATCCGCGGTGCGTCATGCCCCACCTCCGATCGCCGGGGACGCCGCCGGCTCCCGGTCGCGGACCGTACCGGCCGGGCCGCCGCCCTGGTCGGATCCGACTTCCGTCGGGCAGGCTCACTTCCCGTGCTCCTCGACGCCGTGCTGCTCTCCACCGGGATCGACGACGTCGGGGACACCGCCTGCCAGCTGGAGGCCCGCGGCTACGCCGGGGTGTGGGCCTCCGAGGCCGATCACGACCCCTTCCTGCCGCTCCTGACCGCAGGTCTGGCGACGGGGCGCCTGCAGGTCGGGACGGCGATCGCCGTGGCGTTCGCGCGCTCCCCCATGACCCTGGCCATGACGGCGCACGACCTGCAGCGCTACACGCGCGGACGGTTCGTCCTGGGCCTGGGCAGCCAGGTCAGGCCGCACGTCGAGCGCCGCTTCTCCATGCCGTGGAGCCCGCCCGTCGAGCGGATGCGGGAGTACGTCGCCGCGCTCCGGGCCATCTGGGCCGCCTGGCAGGACGGCATCCCGTTGCGCTTCCGAGGCGAGCACTACCGGCACACCCTGATGACGCCGATGTTCTCGCCGCCGGCCCACGAGTGGGGCGCGCCGCCCGTGCACCTCGCCGCGGTCTGACCCGGCATGACCCGACTGGCCGGTGAGATCGCCGACGGCCTGCTGGCGCACGGCTTCACGACCGCACGCTACCTGCGCGAACGCACACTGCCCCTGCTGGCGGAGGGGCTCACGGCGGCCGGGCGCTCGCGTACGGAGGTGACGGTCAGCATGCCGGGCTTCGTCGTCACCGGGCGGACAGCAGCCGAGCGCATGGCGGCCGCGGCGGCGGTGCGGGCCACCATCGCCTTCTACGGCAGCACCCCCGCCTACCGGCCGGTGCTCGAACTGCACGGCTGGGAGTCGCTGGCCGACGAGCTGCACGCGCTGTCGGTCGGCCGCCGCGAGGACCGGTGGACGGCGATGCGCGACCTCGTCGACGACGAGGTGCTGGGCACGTTCGCGGTGGTCGGGGAGCCGGACGAGGTGGGCCCCGCCGTCCGGGCCCGGTTCGACGGGCTGGTCGACCGGTTCAGCGTCTACGCCTCCTACCCCGCGCCGCTCGACCTGTGGGGTCCGCTCGCCGACGCGTTCCGCTGACCCCACCCCGCATGCCCTGAGGCTTCCGGCATACTGGACATGGGAATCATTGTCAGTATTCGGAGTTATCGTGCCGCGCACCCGCACCACCGTCGTCGTTCCAGCGATCATCGCCGCGGCCTTGACGGGGTGCTCCGACGGAGGGAGCGCCGGTAACAGTGCGGCGGTCCGGTCCGGGGATCCCGAGGCCTGCCCCGGCGAGGTCGTCGACGTCGCGGTGTCGGTCGGGCAGTGGACCGACCTGGTCGGGACTCTCGGCGGCGCTTGCGCGACGGTGACCACCGTGGTGGCGTCGTCCTCCGTCGACCCGCACAGCTTCGAGCCGGACACTGGCGACATCGCCACCTTCTCCGAGGCCGAACTCGTGGTCGTCAACGGTGCGGGCTACGACGGCTGGGCGGAGGCGGCCGTCGGGAACCT